>NZ_CAXBLF010000036.1:0-34963 GCF_963976535.1 uncultured Algibacter sp.
GCGAGAAAAAAAACAACAGAGTAATCAAATTACAGTAAGAGTCTCCGTTTGCATCCGTCATCCGTCATCTGTCATTTCACCCTCCACAACAAAGCTAAATAAATGACGTTTGTATTTTACTAGTTATATCATTTAAATTATCTTTACACCTTATAAAATTGCGATATATGAACACCTTTTTAAAACGCGTCTTAATTCTATTAACACTAATAGCATTAGGGCTATTTTTATATTCTACTTTTGTGGAAAATATTTTCGCAAAACGATTGAGTCCTAAAGACACTGTAGAATTTAAATTAAACGATTTAAAACTAAAAGTGTTTTATAATAGACCCTATAAAAAAGAACGTGAAATTTTTGGCGCCCTAGTACCTTTTAATCAAGTATGGCGAACAGGAGCGAACGAAGCTACCACATTCGAAACCAATAAACCTTTAGAAGTAAAAGGTATGCTATTAGCCGCTGGGAAATATACACTATGGACAGTTCCTAAAGATTCAACATGGAGTGTTATATTTAATTCCAAACAATACTCATGGGGTGTTAATGCCGAAATGATACCTATGTGGGATCCTAATTACGATGCCATAAACATTGAAGTGCCTGTGCATAAATTAGAAAACCATGTTGAGCAGTTTACCATTGCTTTTGATAATTCTACAGATCATCTGTTTTTAACTATGGCTTGGGATGATGTAAAAGTTGCAGTTCCGCTTAAATAAGTTTACAGTCAAATAGGAATAAAATCGTAAATTAGAAAAACATTTGTGCATTAGTGGCAAAAAAAAGTAAATCCGCATTAAAAGAAAAAAAAGGAGTTTCTATTTCAGAAATCACCAATGCATCTTCAATTAAATCCATTAAAGAAAAACGCAAAGCAGAGATTGATGTTGACACTCTAGTTAAATCCATTTTAAAAAAAGATATCACTGCTTTAAGTAGAGCTATTACTTTAATTGAAAGTAAAAATCCCAAGCATAAAGATTTGGCAAGTTTAATTTTAAAAAGCTGCTTGCCTCATGCCAATAAATCTATTAGAATTGGTATAACAGGAGTGCCAGGAGTTGGAAAAAGCACTTTTATTGAAGCCTTTGGAAAACATTTAACTTCTCTTGAAAAACACGTTGCTGTTCTGGCTATAGATCCCAGTAGCACTATTACAAAAGGTAGTATTTTGGGTGATAAAACCCGAATGGAAGATTTAGTAAAAGATAAAAACGCTTTTATTCGTCCGTCTGCTTCTGGTGATTCGCTTGGAGGTGTAGCTAGAAAAACCAGAGAAACTATCATTTTATGTGAAGCTGCAGGTTTTGATGTTATTATTATAGAAACCGTTGGTGTAGGGCAAAGTGAAACTACCGTGCACAGTATGGTAGATTTCTTTTTACTCTTAAAATTGGCTGGTGCTGGTGATGAGCTACAAGGCATAAAACGCGGTATTATTGAAATGGCAGATACTATTGCTATTAATAAAGCTGATGGCGATAACTTAAAAAGAGCAAAACTTGCTAAAGTAGAGTTTAATAGAGCGCTTCACCTCTACCCTGAAAAATCGTCAAATTGGCAACCTAAAGTGACACTATGTAGCGCTATTAAAAATGAAGGCATTGATGTTATTTGGAACATTATTTTAGATTATATTAGAACGACTTCAAAGCATGATTTCTTCAATAAAAAACGACATGAACAGAACAAATTTTGGCTCATTCAAACTATAGAAGATCAATTAAAATCTGATTTCTTCAACACACCAAAAATTAAAAAAGAATTAGCTAATCAATTACAACTTATTGAAAATAATCAAACAACGCCGTTTGTAGCTGCCGACTATCTTTTGAAACTCAAAATCTAATATTTAAAAACCTTTTCAATAAATACTTAGTCAATTTATAAAACATAAATCCAGATATAGCGCCAAAGGTCATTCCGCATATTATATCCAATGGGTAATGCACACCAACATAAATTCTGCTATAAGCCACTATAGCACTCCAAAACAGTAAAATAAAAATTAAGTTTTTGTAATAAGGTTTCAACATTAAGCCCGCAAAAACTGCTGCTGCCATTGTATTAGATGAATGCCCAGAGAAAAACCCATATTTCCCACAACGCACAGCAATAAATCGAATTTCATCAGCTAATTCATCTACACCACAAGGTCTTGACCTCATAAATGTGCGTTTAAAAACGTTCGTTATTTGATCTGTAAAGGTTATCATTAAGGCTATAACAATTACAAAAATCAACAACGCTTTTAATCCGAAATTTTTATAAAGAAGAAATAATAAAAGCGCATATAAAGGGATAAATGCTAACTTATTGGTAATAATCAACCACAAACCATCCCAAGTCGTTGAACCAAGATTGTTTAAAAACAAGAATAATTCGGTATCGTATTGTAAAAGCTGTTCAATCATATAATTGTATTTGGGCGTTACCCAAAAGGGTCGGGCTTTACATTACAATCTTTTTTGTTTGTCACCTTGAGCGCAGTCGAAAGGTCTTTATAAAAACAAAAAAGGATTTCCACTGCAATCCCTAACGCAATTACTCGTCGTATTTAGCTACTTCATTATCATAAAAGGCAGTAGCTTCCTTTATGGCATTTTCAGTTTCTGTTTCTAATTCCTCCTGATCTTCAGCATCAAAATCTTCAAACCACTCTACAGTATCATTTTCAAGATTAATTATAAATCTAGGAAATTCGGTATGAACAACATAAATAGCATTCGGGAATTGGGTATTATCACCAAGTATAAATTTTGGTAGTGTCATGTATTAAGTTTTAAGTTATAAGTGTCTTAAGTGAGCTAAAGTTATAGATCAGACTCCGTAAAAACACTTCATTTTATAATTTATGTGCTATAGAAGTAAAAATAGCCAAAAGTTCTTTAGCTTCTTTTCTTATATCCTTCAAATTCATATTATTTATTCATTTTAATTCTTCAATTATTTCTAACCAATAATCTGTCTCACTAGCTTCGCCTAAGCTAATCTTTATTTTATTTTTAAAATCTCTAGGGCTTCTAGACCAATTAACCTCTCTATAATTAGCTCCAATACTTGTTCCAGATTTAGTTAGCTGATTTCTCAATACTAAAGCCTCGGTAGTATTTGGTAAGCTTACTGATAAATTTATAATGTCGATAGCAAACATAACCGTTCTTTTCTCTAATTGTACTGCAAACTCTTTGTTAGTCATTTTCTTTTTTGAACTTTAAATACTTCAGGTACTTTAGTTCACTTTTAACTCTTCTGAAATTAATCTTTTAGTTAAATAATTAAACCTTATATACAATAAAATTGCTGCTGTAGTTAAACCTGCAAGAAGTCCTAACCAAATTCCAAAACTACCATAAGCATCTTCTTTTCCCAAAAACCAACTTATTGGAAATCCTACCAACCAATACGATATAAACGTAATTATAGTCGGGATTTTAACATCTTGCAATCCACGTAATGCGCCAAGGACTAATACTTGAATGCTATCGCTTATTTGAAAAATTGCAGCCGCGATTAATAATTTTGAAGCTATACTTACAACCTCTTTATTATCAATTAGGTTTTCAGCATCATCATAATCTACATATATTTTCGGCAAATAATCGTGCAACACAAAGAAAATTAATGCAAAACCAATAGCCATTAGTGTACCCATTAAGAATAAAGAAAAGGCAATTCTACGCAATTCAAAATAAGCTTTTAAGCCCTTTTGATTACCTACGCGAACCATAGCTGCAACGCTAAGTCCTATGGCTACCATAAACGTCATTGAACTTAAATTTAAAGCAATTTGATTTGCTGCTTGTGGGTTTTTACCTAGCAAACCACTAAGCCAAATGGCTGCAGTAAAAATGGCGACTTCAAAAAACATTTGCATAGCACTAGGCGCACCTAAATTGATTATTTTTTTCAACATCAACGTATCAAGTACAAAGAACTTGATATTAGTAACAAACGCTTTAGATTTTTCTTTCCCTTTTAATAAAACCCATAAATACCAAACCATTATAATTCTTGATGCGAGCGTGCCATAAGCTGCACCAACAATTCCTAATTCCGGAAAACCAAACTTTCCAAAAATCAATAAATAATTTAAAATTATATTTATAATATTAGCTATTAGCGTAGCATACATAGGGTATTTGGTCATTGATAAACCATCACTAAATTGTTTAAACCCCTGAAAAATGATTAATGGAATTAATGAAAATGCAACCAATTCTAAATACGGTATGGCTAGCTCAACAACCTCAACGGGCTGTTTCATTAAATACATTAAAGGTTTAGCAAATAATAATAATAAAAACAAGAGTACCCCTAAAACCGTGCATAAAAACAAACCATGTTTAAATGATGATTTGCCACGAACAAAATCTTGAGATGAATCTGCTTCTGCAATTAAAGGCGTAATCGCAGTAGAAAAACCAATCCCTAAAGACATGGCAATAAACATAAAACTATTACCTAAAGATACTGCAGCTAACTCTGCGGTACCTAATTGACCAACCATAATGTTATCAACAAAACTAACAAAGGTATGCCCAAGCATACCCAACATTACAGGTGCAGCAAGTTGCCAATTGTATTTAAACTCTTTAGTATAATTGCTAATTTGCATTTAGCAAAAGTAAACTTTACACATTATTTTTTAGAGATTTGATAATTTTCTTTTAGCAAAAAAGACTAATTAACAAATGTTAATAACTAACTCTGGTTTTTGTTTTATTATGTAGTATTTTTTATACTTTCGTAATGCTATTAAAAGCATTCTCTCAAATATTTAATAGCATAAATAGAAACATTTAGCTTTATTTATAGGGGTTTCAAATTAACGCTTTAGGTTTCTAAATGAAAAAGAGGAAAATAAATTTCCTCTTTTTCTATTTTATGAACTATTCTTTTAAAGGTTTGAAATGTTTTTTTTTGACGCTTCAAACTCTTTAACAATATCTTTTACAATTTTTGCAACGGGCTTAATATCATGAATCAATCCAGAAATTTGACCAATTTCTAACTCGCCTTCCTCTAAATCACCTTCAAACATACCACGTTTAGCTCTTGCTCTACCTAGTAATTCTCTAAGCTGTTCAATTGTTGGCGTTGTTTTATATAAATCTTGAACTTGATTATAGAAATCGTTTTTTATCAACCTAACAGGCGCTAATTCTTTTAGTGTTAATTGTGTATCGCCTTCTTTAGATTCAACAACCATTTGTTTAAATGCAACATGAGCGGAACTTTCTTCACTAGCCACAAACCTACTTCCAATTTGAACCCCATCGGCTCCTAAAATCATGGTGGCCAACATCGCTCTACCAGTAGCAATACCTCCCGCAGCTATTAAAGGAATTTGAATGTGTTCCTTCACCATTGGAATAAGCGTAAGTGTTGTAGTTTCATCTCTCCCGTTATGTCCACCAGCTTCAAAACCTTCAGCAACAATGGCATCAACTCCTGCTTCTTGGGCTTTTAAAGCAAACTTAACACTGCTCACAACATGCACAACTGTAATGCCTCTTTCTTTTAACCAGGACGTCCATGTTTTAGGATTCCCTGCTGAAGTAAAAACAATTTTTACACCTTCCTCAACTATAATATCCATAATCTCTTGGATGTTAGGATATAACATAGGAACATTAACCCCAAAAGGTTTGTCTGTTGCCTTTTTACATTTTTGAATGTGCTCACGTAACACCTCCGGATACATAGAACCTGCTCCAATAAGACCAAGAATTCCTGAGTTGCTAGATGCAGATGCTAATCGCCATCCACTATTCCAAATCATTCCTGCTTGAATAATAGGATACTTTATTTTGAAAAGCTTTGTAATTCTGTTTGACATTGAATTGAATATATATTAAAATTATGAAATTACTCCCGAACCTATGAGCTCATCACCAATATACCAAGCTACAAATTGCCCTTCTGTTATTGCAGACTGAAATTCTTCAAATTCAACATACAATCCACTATCAACTTTATGCAAAATGGCTTTTTGTAAAGGTTGTCTATATCTAATTCTAGCTAAAACTTCCATAGTTTCATCTATTTGAAGTTTTAAATCTTCTCTAACCCAATGCAATTCTTCATTGGAAACAAATAAAGCTTTCTTAAAAAGCCCGGGATGCGCTTTTCCTTGTCCTGTATAAATCACATTCTCTACAACGTCTGTATCAATTACAAATAAAGGTTCTACGGTTCCTCCAACAGCAAGTCCTTTACGTTGACCTTTAGTAAAATAATGCGCCCCTTGATGTTTACCAACTATTTCGCCATAGTCAACTTTATAATCAATTTTACGAGATAGATATTTTAATTTTTCTTCTGCAGAATTAAATTCAGTTTCAACGTGTCTAAAAACGTCTTGCTCTTTTGAAACTTCAACAATAACACCTTCTTTTGGTTTCAATTGTTGTTGTAAAAAATCTGGTAACTTAACTTTCCCTATAAAACATAACCCTTGCGAATCCTTTTTTTCTGCAGTTACTAAGTCTAGTTTTGTAGCAATTTCTCTTACTTCAGGTTTTGTTAATTCACCTATAGGAAATAAAGCCTTAGATAACTGTTGTTGAGATAACTGACATAAAAAATACGATTGATCTTTATTATCATCAGCTCCTGCTAAAAGCTGATAAACTTTTTTATTATCTTTCTCAATAACGCCTTTTCTGCAATAATGACCAGTGGCCACATAATCGGCACCAAGTTCTAGTGCAATTTTCATAAACACATCAAACTTAATCTCTCTATTACAAAGCACATCAGGATTTGGTGTTCTTCCTTTTTTATATTCATGAAACATATAATCAACAATGCGTTCCTTATATTGTTCACTTAAATCAACTGTTTGAAACGGAATACCAAGCTTTTCTGCTACTAACATAGCGTCATTGCTATCATCTAACCACGGACACTCATTAGATATAGTCACCGAGTCATCATGCCAGTTTTTCATAAACAAGCCAATTACCTCGTAGCCTTGCTCCTTTAATAAATAAGCCGCAACGCTAGAATCTACACCACCAGAAAGCCCAATAATTACACGTTCCATTCCTGAAAAATTAGTTCACAAAGATACATATTATACTACTATTTAAATACTAATTACTATTTCTTATGAATCGATGAAATACACTTTTGTTTAACATTAACATAAATTTATTAAACAATACTTGTTATTTTGTTTAATTATTTTGTATTTTTGTTAAACAAATAAAAAACTTGAAAAAATGAAAACATTTAATTCTTTGAAAAAATTAGCAGTAATCATCATAGCAATGATTGCATTTACATCATGTAGTAATGATGATGACAACTCAACACCAACGCCAGATCCTTTAAACATAGTGGAGACAGCGCAGTCTGTTGGTGATTTAAGTATTTTAGTGGATGCCGTAATACAAGCTGGTCTAGTGGATGCCTTAACTGCTTCTGGAGACAAAACAGTATTAGCTCCAACAAATGCAGCATTTACAGCATTTTTGGCCGCTAAAGGATTCAATGCTTTATCTGAAGTACCAAATGACGTTTTAACACAAATTTTATTAAACCACGTAATTGGTGGAGCTAACATACCATCTTCTGCACTTATTGGTAATACAGGTTATACCAATACCTTAGCAGATGGTCCAAACGAAACAAAATTAAGTTTATACTACAACGGTACTGCTGGTGTGGTATTTAATGGTAGCGCTAAAGTAGAAACTCCAGACGTGTCTACTTCAAATGGTATAGTTCATATTATTGATAAAGTAATTGATTTGCCAACAATTGCCACATTCGCCACTACAAATGATGCATTGTCAACTTTAGTTAGCGCATTAGTATATGCAGATACGGGCTCTCCAACAGTACCATATATTGCTACTGTTTCTGATGCAACAGCAGGACCATTTACAGTTTTTGCTCCTACAAATGATGCTTTCCGGTCATTGTTAACGGAATTAGAAGTAAGTGCGCTTACAGATATAGCAACAGCAACTGTTGATGCTGTTTTATTAAATCACATTGTTAATGCGAATGTTCAATCTAGTGGATTAACGAGTGGTGAAGTGCCTACTTTAGGAGGTCCAATTACCGCAGATGCAACTGCTTTTACATTAACAGATGGAAACGATAGATTAAGTAATATAGTTACTTCTTTGGTAGATATACAAGCTACTAACGGCGTAGTTCACGTTATAGACCGTGTATTACTTCCAGCTTCTGAATAAAAAATTAGTTTGGTTTGTTGATTGTAGGCAAACGCTAGTAATTCCCACTAAAATTTGTCTATGAAAAAGAGCGCCTTAAGTAATTAAGGCGTTTTTTTAATGTATTTAGGCTTATAAGTATAGTCTTTTTCATCAACTAATTTACTGTTTTCATAGTACTTCCAAATACCATCTTTTTCACCTCTTTTATATTGACCTTCAGATAATAACTCGGCTTTGGGATTATAGAATTTAGCTGCACCATGTAACTCACCATTTTCATAAATGTATTCCTTTAACTTAATATTTTTAACAGAATACCATTGTGATATGCCTTCCAATTTACCATTTATATAGTTTTGTTTTTCTGCTATTTGCCCATTTGGATAATACACTAAACGCTCCCCTATTAATTCACCGCTATCATTATAATGTTCAAGTATTAGCAGTTGGTCTGAGTTTTGTTGATAGTATTTCCAGGTACCTATATATGTTTTACCATCCATATTACCTTCACTAATCACTTTTCCATTAGATGCTAAAAATTTAACCTCAGCTATTTTATTATTTTCATTAAATAATTTAGTAGCCGATAGAATGGCTTTCTTTTTATAGTTCTTATAAAATTTAAACAACCCAATTTCTTTTCCATGTAAAAACTGCCCTTCATACCTAATAATATTGGTGTCTTCAAAATTCTTTTTCCAAACACCATGACGCTTTCCGTTAGCGTCAAACTGATTAAAATCTTGTGCAAATATGAAGCTACAAGTCATTAAAAAAAACAATAAACTATAAAATCTTTTCATTTTGAATTTTGATTGTATCGCTTTCGCGGAAATTGTACCAATTTAATTTTAAAATATCGTATTAATAATTTGAGGTTATATTGGTATTGTACCTAGTAAACGAATAAACTATAAATTTGTTATAGCAAAAAAGCTGCCAAATAATGTTCTTGACAGCTTTTTATATTTACCCTTCCGTCTTTCATCCCTTTATTTCGGGATGAAATCCGCCTTCCCTTCAAAGGGAAGGAGTTTTCCTATAGAATTATTTACGTTTTTGTTGCGCTTGTTTTTGCTTTTCTGCCTGCTCCATCATATCAGCCATTTTCTTTTGGAAACGTCCTTGTTTTTTAGGCTTCTTTTTCTTCTCTTGCATCTCAGCATGAATTTTATCTTCATCAAGAATAAAGTTTTTAATCACTAAGATAATTCCAATACTAATTAAGTTTGAAACAAAGTAATATAAACTTAAACCAGAAGCATAATTATTAAAGAAAAACAACATCATAATTGGAGAGAAATACATCATGTACTTCATCATTTTACCCATATCTGGCATCCCTTCCTGCTGTGGTTGCGATTGCATATTCTGACCCGTAGTTAAACGCATATAGAAGAAAATAGCTACTGAAGCTAATATTGGGAACAAACTTACGTGATTACCATACCAAGGAATATCAAATGGCAAGTTTGCAATAACATCATAAGATGATAAATCTTTTACCCAAAGAAACGATTTTTGTCTCAAATCGAACGCTGATGGAAAAAATTGGAACAAGGCATAAAATACTGGCAACTGAACTAAAGCTGGTAAACATCCTGCCATAGGGCTTGCTCCTGCTTTGGTTTGCAACGCCATAGTTTCTTGTTGCGCTTTCATTTTATTATCCTTGTGTTTTTCTCTAATGGCATCCAATTCAGGTTTTAAAATTTTCATTTTTGCCTGAGATAAAAACTGCTTGTACTGCACAAATGATAATAATATCTTCACTAAAATAGTCATCACCACAATGGCAATGCCATAAGGCATAAACCCGCCTAAAAAGCCAAAAAGTGGCATAAAAATGTATCGGTTTATCCAACCAAATAATCCCCAACCAAATGGTACTAATTCATCTAAGTTTCTATTATAAGTATCAAGAACTTTAAAATCACTCGGGCCGTAATACCAATCCATCGCTTGATTGATTTCTCCACCTTGTAATTCTAATGGTATTGTAGTTGCAAAACTTTTAGTATATACTGTATCTATAGTTTCATCTTTAACTAAATTTTCAGTTTTTACTCTTACGTTTTTAAAACGCGTATCTGTTAATAACACGGAAGAGAAGAAATGCTGCTTATAGCCAATCCAAGAGACATCTTTTATATCGTCTTCACCATCTCTAGTGTAATCCGCTTTTCCATCTTCGTAATCATAATGAATATCAGTATATCTGTTTTCATAAGAAATACTTTTAGCATTACGAAACCCTTTAAGTTTCCAGTCTAAATTAATGCCTTGAGAACTATTAATAACATTGCTTAAACCTTGAGAACGGATAGCAAAGTCTATCATATAATCGCCTTCTTTCAACTCATAGCGATATTCTAAAAACTGGCTTTCAGAAACTTTAAGTTTCATAGAAACAACAGTGATATCAGCATTTTTGGTTACTGAAGGTACAAATGGTAAATCTTTCGTATTAAGAATTCGACTGTCAGTTGTTCCAAAATTAATATTGAAAGAAGCATTATTATCCTTAATCATATAGATTGGAATAGAATCGTAATCAACAAATTGTTTTAATCGCACTTCAGAAAGATAGCCACCTTTGTTATTAAACTTAAGGGCTAACAAATCACTTTCAACAACCGTTTCTTTACTAGTTGATTGTATAGCCGAATATGCAAAAGCGCCTAATTTATTTTTTAACTGAACGATTTGAAGAGAATCTGCACCAGAACCAATAGCATAATCCTCAGCAGTAGTCACTAACGTTTGCTCTTGCTCTTTAACTTTTTGTTCAGTTTCAACTTGTTCTTGTTTGGCTTTTTCTTGAGCTTCAATTTCTTCTGGCGAAGGTTGATTTTGCCAAAGCATATATGCTAGAATTCCGAAAATAAGCACGAAGCCAATAATCGTATTAATATCTAATTTTTTTTCTTCCATCTATTCTCTCGTGTCGTTTAAAAAATATTCCTGTGTAAGCAGGAATTAAAATAGCTTAGCAATAAGCTAACCATTTTTATTTTTGTGCCATAGTGGCATTATTTTTCTTTTTCTTTTTCATATGATTTAATGAAGCTTTTACAAAAGCCACAAAAAGTGGATGCGGATTCGCTACTGTACTTTTATATTCAGGATGATACTGTACACCAATAAACCAAGGGTGATCTGGAATTTCTATAATTTCTACTAATCCCGTATCTGGATTTAAACCTGTTGCAATCATACCAGCAGCTTCAATCCTTTCTTTATAGTCTCCATTAAACTCATAGCGGTGTCTGTGACGCTCTGAAATACTTTCAGCTTTATAAATATCACGAACAGCACTTCCCACTTTCAAGTTGCATGCCCAAGCACCTAAACGCATAGTTCCACCTTTATCAGTAATATTTTTTTGTTCTTCCATTAAATCAATTACAGGATTGTTTGTGCTTGCATCCATTTCTGTAGAAGCAGCATCAGTAATTCCCAAAACATTTCTAGCAAATTCTATAACTGCCATTTGCATCCCTAAACAAATTCCTAAAAAAGGCACGTTGTTCTCTCTTACATATTGCACCGCATCAATTTTACCATCAATACCGCGTTCACCAAAACCTGGAGCTACCAATACACCATCTAAATGTCCTAATTTTAATTTTGCATTGTCTTTGTTTATATATTCTGAATGTACAGATTCTACGTTTACTTTAACTTCATTTTCCGCACCAGCGTGAATAAAAGCTTCTAAAATAGACTTATATGAATCTTGCAACTCTACATATTTTCCAATTAAACCAATAGTAACTTCAGTTTTAGGGTTTTTATGACGATGTACAAACTGATTCCATTGTTCTATATCGGGTTTTGTACTTTTTAAGTTTAACTTTTCAAGAACCACCTTATCTAACCCTTCTTCCAACATTAAGTTTGGCACATCATAAATGGTAGATGCATCAATAGATTCGATAACAGCTTCTTCTTTTACATTACAAAATAAAGCTAACTTTCTACGTAAGTCTTTTGGCAAATGATGCTCAGTTCTACACACTAAAATATCGGCTTGCACGCCACTTTCCATCAACGTTTTTACACTGTGTTGCGTAGGTTTAGTTTTTAACTCGCCCGCCGCAGATAAATAAGGCACTAAAGTTAAATGAATAACAATACCGTTATTTTCACCTAAATCCCACCGTAATTGACGCACGGCTTCTATATATGGCAACGATTCAATATCACCAACTGTTCCACCAATTTCAGTAATTACGATATCATAGTTACCAGAATTACCTAAAATTTGAACACGTTCTTTTATTTCATCAGTAATATGAGGAACTACCTGTACCGTCTTTCCTAGAAATTCACCACGACGCTCTTTTTGAATGACGCTTTGGTAAATTCTTCCAGTAGTAACGTTGTTTGCTTGACTTGTTGGCCGGTTTAAAAAACGCTCATAATGTCCTAAATCTAAGTCAGTTTCTGCACCATCCTCGGTTACATAGCATTCCCCATGCTCGTATGGATTTAAAGTTCCTGGATCTACATTAATGTAAGGATCTAATTTTTGGATAGTTACTCTGTAGCCTTGAGCTTGGAGCAATTTAGCAAGAGATGCTGCTATGATTCCTTTTCCTAGGGATGATGTAACCCCACCGGTTACAAATATGTATTTTGCTGTAGTTGTCATGTTGCGCTTATAAACGCAGGCAAATTTACAAAATTAAAACAGTTATTAGGGAATTGTTTTTAGTTATTTAAAAGGTTTTATAAACTACTTTTCAACTACATTAAAACGATTGAAATAGTAAGGATGAAAACGAACAAAAGCTTAAACTTAGTAATCTTTTTTAAAAAGAAAATGAGTTTAGCTAAAGTTTTAAAATAAAAATCTGGGTGGTGTTTTTTTACTTTGCAAATAAATTCCACTAACTTGCTAACGACTTATTTAAGTCATTAAAGCAACGCCATATCAATTAAAAATTTCTTGAAGCCAACTATCCCCGAGGCAAACCATAGGGGTACCAGCCTGCCGACTGGCAGGTTTAGCCAGCTTCATTTTAGCCTTTTCGGTTTTTCCCAATACTCAAATCCAACGCTCAAAAAACCAAAAGAGCAAAATTTTTCCAAAATTCGAAATTATATAATTAAGTATTTGCTTAAATACGTAATTAATTATATATTTGTACCTATATAGCATATCTTATGAAACTTCCATAACGAGTTTTTGATACTCGAGGTGATGATTATATGGAAGCTACATGTAACCAATAAAAAACAATAATATAGACACATGAAATTAGAAATAACCTGTACAAGAGTGGAAGCTAACCAAAAACAGTTACAAAACTGTATGGAGACTTTAGATAAAATAGAAGGAAGTTTTCAAAAAATGACAAAACTATTATCCATTGCTGGGAACGATGTAAGATTGAAAATTCTATTTCTTTTAAATATGGAAAACGAATTATGTCCTTGCGATTTAGCTGACATTTTAGGGATGAGTGTTCCTGCAGTTTCACAGCACATCCGTAAAATGAAGGATGCAGGAATAATCGCTTCAAGACGTGATGGGCAAACCTTATACTATTCTCTAAACGAGGATGAAACCGATATTTTGAATAGCATTTTTAAGTCAATCAAATTAGAACGAAAAACAGCATAAATTTTATAATAATGAGTATGGAAAAAACATCTAAAAATGCAGCTTATACAGGGTTATTTGCTGCTGTAGCAGCATCATCCTGCTGTATTCCTCCAGTTATTGCGCTAATTGCTGGAGTTGGAGGAAGTGCTTCCGCTTTATCATGGATGGAACCATTTAGACCCTATTTAATTGGTTTAGCCATAGTAGCAATTGGCTATGCGTGGTATAATTATTTAAAGACCAAAAAAGCAGAAGATTGTTGTGAGGTAGATGCAAAACCAAAGTGGTATCAAACCAAAGGCTTTTTAATAGGTATTACTTTGTTTGCAGCCATTTCAATTAGCTTTCCATATTATGCACACATCTTTTATCCCAATACTAACAACAAGGAAGTGATTGTGGTCAGTGAAGCCAATGTGGAAACCCTAAACTTTAATATTGAAGGGATGACCTGTAGTGGTTGTGAAGCACAAGTTGAAAACGAAGTGAATAAACTTTCTGGGATTATTTCTGTTTCGGCAAGCTATGACAATGAAAATGCCACAGTCACTTTTGATAAATCAAAAACGTCTACAGAGGACATAGAAAAGGCAATAAACTCTACTGGCTACCAAGTAATAAATAAAGTAAAAGATGAGTAATAAAACAATAGTTCTAAATATTGATGGAATGACCTGTAGTGGTTGTTCTTCTCATATTGAAAAAGATTTGAACGGTACAGACGGAATTATTAGTAGCACTGTAAATCACGAAACAGGAGAAGGCAAATTTGTTTTTAATGCAAATAAGATAAGCAATCAAGATGTTATTAATGCGGTAAATAATGTAGGTAATTATTCCGTTGTTGATAACGTAAAAAAAGAAACAACTGTTGTTTCAAATTCGGAGAATACGACTATAAAAGATAGTTCAAGTGATAAAAGCGATTACGATTTAATTATCATAGGTGGTGGTTCTGCAGCATTTTCAGCAGCGATAAAAGCTGAAAGTTTAGGACTTACAACACTAATGGTAAATGGCGGGTTAGATTTTGGTGGTACTTGTGTAAATGTAGGATGTGTGCCTTCAAAAAACTTAATTAGAGCAGCTGAAACGGCATATCACGCTACACATTCTAATTTTAAAGGTATTAAACCTAAAGGAGTTGATATAGATTTTAAGCAAATCATTAAAGATAAAAAAGAGTTGGTTTCGGCATTACAGCAACAAAAATATATGGATGTTGTAAGTGATTTTGAAAATCTAACAATGCTAAAAGGTTGGGCAGAATTTGTAGATAATAAAACGATTCTTGTGGATGAAAAAGATAAATACACTGCAACTAACATTGTTATAGCAACAGGAGCAACAACCAACATTCCAAACATTGAAGGCTTAAATGAGGTTGGCTATTTAACCAATGTGTCTTTATTCGATTTAGAAGAACAACCAAAAAGCTTAACCATAATGGGTGCTGGTTATATTGGATTGGAAATAGCTCAAGCCTATAGCAGATTGGCTGTGAAAGTTCGAATCATTGAATTTACCGATAGACCTTTAAGAAGTGAAACCGAAGATATTACTGATGTTCTCGTGGCTCAATATGAAAATGAAGGTATTGAAGTATTACCAAATTTTAGAGCCTTTAAATTTGAAAAAGAAGGAGATAACACGATTATCCATTGCAAATGTCCAGACGGAACTACAACGCAACTTATTGAAAAAGGCAAGATTTTAGTAGCTACAGGCACAAAACCAAATACCTCTAAATTAGGTCTTGAAAATATTGATATCAACTTAACCAAAAGAGGTCACATCATAGTTAACGAAAAAATGGAAACTAATATTTCCAATATTTATGCAGCTGGTGATGTAACAAACACACCGCCTTTTGTTTATACAGCAGCAACCGAAGGAAGTACAGCAGTTTCAAGCGCCTTTACTGAAGAAAATAAAACTGTAGATTATTCATCTTTACCTTGGGTTGTATTTACAGATCCTCAAATTGCAGGTGCAGGTATAGATGAAGTAGAAGCCGAAAAATTAGGCATCTCTTTTGAAGTATCAAAATTAGATTTAATTCACGTCCCTAGAGCTTTGGCTGCGCAAGACACAAGAGGTTTTATAAAATTAATTCGTAATACGGAAACGGATAAATTGATCGGTGCACGAGTCATAGCACCAGAAGGCGGCGAACTGATACAACAATTAAGTATGGCTATTAAGTTTGGTATTACAGTAAAAGATTTGGCTGAAAGCTTTTATCCATATTTGACAATGGGAGAGGGCATCAAATTAGCTGCAATTACTTTTGGAAAAGACGTTTCTAAATTAAGTTGTTGTGCAAGTTAATATTAAAATAAAGCCTCAAAATTACAATTATGAATACCTGTTAATAAAATGTTCTTGAGTTAAATTAAAAGTGTTTATTTTTATAATATAAACTGTAAGCTAAATGTTATGCAAACTACGATATTTTATAGAACTCATCTTGACTTTTTGTTTTTAACCGAAAATGAGAAGAAATTTGTTCAGATTCTAAAATTCTAGTTTCCACTGTAAACGATTAATTCAATAAAAAGAGTATGAAAGCATCTGATTTATTTATAAAAGCATTAGAAAACGAAGGCGTTGAATATATTTTTGGAATACCGGGTGAAGAGAATCTCGATTTTCTGGATTCCATGAAAGATTCTAAAATTAAGCTCATATTAACTCGCCATGAACAAGGTGCTGGATTTATGGCCGCAACCTATGGCCGATTAACCGGAAAACCAGGAGTATGTCTTTCTACTTTAGGTCCTGGAGCAACTAATTTTACAACACCTGCGGCTTATGCTCAATTGGGTGCAATGCCCATGATGATGATTACTGGGCAAAAACCGATTAAAAAATCAAAACAAGGGCGTTTTCAAATTGTCGATATTGTTGAGTTAATGAAACCGATAACTAAATATACGCGACAAATAGTCAATGGAAATAATATTCCAGCTATGGTTAGAGAAGCATTTCGTTTGGCTATCGAAGAACGACCTGGTGCAGTACATTTAGAACTACCTGAAGACATTGCAGCAGAGCATTGTGAAGATAGAATTTTTGAAGTAGTTGGACATAGAAGACCTGATGCTGATGAGTTAGCCATTCGAGAGGCGGTTAAAATGATTGAATCTGCAAAAATGCCTTTATTATTGATAGGAGCTGGAGCAAACAGAAAAAGAACAGGTAAGGCGCTCACCGAATTTATAGAACAAACTGGTATTCCGTTTTTTAATACCCAAATGGGTAAAGGTGTTGTAGATGAACGTCATGCTCAATTTTTAGGAACTGCTGCCCTTTCATCCCACGACTTTTTACACTGTGCAATTATTAAAGCCGATTTAATTATAAACGTTGGTCATGATGTGATTGAAAAACCACCTTTTTTTATGGAGGAAGGTGGCACGAAGGTGATTCATGTTAACTTTTTTCCAGCACAGGTAGATGAAGTTTATTTCCCACAATTAAATGTTATAGGTGACATCGCTTCTTCTGTAGAGCATCTAACATCACATATAATCAATAAAACCCATTGGGATTTTTCATATTACAACGACATAAAGAAGGACGTAGAAAGTCATTTAGCCAAATATTCTAAAGACAACCGCTTTCCTCTGCTACCGCAACGCTTGGTACATATTGTTCGATCTGTTTTGCCAGAAGATGGCATTGTAACTTTAGATAATGGTGTGTATAAAATTTGGTTTGCTCGAAATTATAAATGCTACCAACATAACACCATGTTGTTGGATAATGCTTTGGCAACTATGGGAGCAGGATTGGCTTCTGCAATGTGTGCTAAACTGATATACCCTAAGAGAAAAGTGATTTCTGTTTGTGGAGATGGTGGATTTATGATGAACTCACAGGAATTGGAAACAGCAGTTCGGTTAGGATTAAACTTAGTAGTTATTATTTTGAATGATGGGGCGTACGGAATGATAAAATGGAAACAAGAAGGCATGGGGCTTGATAATTTTGGTTTAGACTATCAAAACCCAGACTTCGTGAAATATGCCGAAAGTTACGGAGCACATGGGCATAGACCCACATGTGATGAAAATTTTAATGAGGTCTTATCAGGATGTTTAAATACTGATGGTGTTCACATTATTGATTTGCCTATAGATTACTCACTTAATCATTCAATACTCAATGTTTTATTAAAAGAAAAAACCTGCGAATTATAAATATATGGTTTTACCCTTATTTTAATGGACAGATTCATTCTCCGTGTCCTTTGTGCCTCGCCTTTGAGTTCTTTGTGGTTAAATGAACATTGCCGAACTAACCACAAAGGGCACCAAGTTTTGCACAAAGTTCACAGAGTTTTTAAAAGGTGTACTAAGCAATCGAAGTTTCAGTACACCATCCATTTCCACTAAATTCGTGGTAGAACCAAATATATACTAAACAATTTTCTAATAATTTGTTTTCTACAAACTGCTAAAAAATATTAATTATGTTACAAATAAAATCACCTTACAATTTAAGTCTCATCAAGGAAATTCCTTTAGTTGGAAAAGTTGAAGTTGAAAAAGCACTTTCAACAGCTTACGACTTATTTCAAAATCAATCTAAATGGATAGTTCCGCATAAGCGTATTGCAATTTTAAAAAGAGCAGCTGCCATTATGGAAACCAGAATTGATGAATTAACTAAAACTGCAACGCAAGAAGGCGGGAAACCTTTAGTAGATTCTAAAATTGAAGTATTAAGAGCCATTAATGGTGTGCAAATTGCTTCAGAACATATTGGACAATTAAAAGGAGAACAAATCCCGATGGGATTAACAAAAGCCTCAGAAAATCGTTTGGGTTTTACTACTCGCGAACCAATTGGAGTCGTCAGTTCTATAAGTGCTTTTAATCATCCTTTAAATTTAATTGTTCATCAAGTAATAACAGCTATTGCAGCTGGTTGCCCAGTTATTATTAAACCCGCACTTACAACGCCTTTATCTTGTTTAGCTTTAGTGGATATATTGAAAGAAGCTGGCTTGCCAGATGGTTGGTGCCAAGCCATAATTTGTGAAAATGAAGCTGCTGAAGTTTTAGTTACTGATAAGCGAATTAATTATTTCTCTTTTATAGGCTCTTCAAAAGTAGGCTGGTATTTAAAATCAAAATTAGCACCAGGTACAAGGTGCGCTTTAGAACATGGTGGAGCAGCACCAGTGATTGTTGAAAAGGATGCAGATTTAAGTGAATTGTTACCATCATTATTAAAAGGTGGTTTTTATCATGCAGGACAAGTTTGTGTTTCGGTGCAACGTGTTTTTGTTCATGAATCAATTTGCGAGGATGTTGCTAATAAATTAGCTGAAATGGCGAGTAAATTAGTAGTTGGTAATCCAATGGATTCATCAACAGAAGTTGGACCACTAATTTTACCAAGAGAAGTAAATCGCGTAGAAGAATGGGTAAATGAAGCTGTACTAGGAGGAGCAAAAGTGTTAACTGGAGGAAAAAGAATATCAGACACCTGTTATGAACCTACAGTATTGTTAAATCCGCCATTAAATGCAAAAGTTTCTACATTAGAAATTTTTGGCCCTGTAGTTTGTGTGTATTCATACGACGATAGAGACAAAGCAATTAAAATTGCCAACAGTTTAGATGTTCATTTTCAAGCAGCAGTTTTTACAAAAAATTTAGATGTCGCTTTAGACTGTGTCAAAAAATTAAACGCCACAGCTGTAATGGTTAACGACCATACGGCCTTTCGGGTAGATTGGATGCCTTTTGGTGGTAGAGATGCATCTGGTTTCGGGATGGGAGGTATTCAATACTCAATGCAAGAAATGACAAGAGAAAAGCTAATGGTTATAAAAAGTAATGTCATATAAAAATTATGTTTAGCAACACAAAAAGAAGATAATTATTATTAAAAAAGCAAAGAATTATTTTTTTAATGCTACTATTAATCGTAATATTGCAATGAACTAATAAAAGATAAAATGGGATTAGCTAAAACCGAAATGTTTACCGACCAACAAAATGAAATTGCGCTTTTTGCGAAAGTTTTTGGGCATCCTGCGAGAGTCTCAATTTTACAGCACTTGTTTGAAATTGATTCTTGTGTTTGTGGAGATTTAGTTAACGAAATTGGATTAGCGCAACCTACGATTTCACAACATTTAAAAGAACTGAAACATTTAGGTTTAATAAAGGGAAATGTGGAAGGTACAAGTGTTTGCTACTGCATCCATAAAGAAAATTGGACAGCAATGAAAACGGTAATGACAGAATTTCTTAATCAAGACCTAACTAAAAAGCAAGATTGCTGTTAAAAAAATTTGAATACATTAATCGCATAATCGCAATAAACAAATATAGTTATGAAGTTATCACAAGCAAAATCAGCATTAAAAGAATTGAAAACTATAGGATTTCAATTACCTGATGGCAATTTAGTGCCCAATCACTTCCACGTTACAGAAGTTGGTAAAATCACAAAACATTTTATTGATTGTGGTGGAATTGTAAGAAATGAAGAAGTAGTAAACTTTCAACTTTGGGATGCAAACGACTATGACCATAGGTTGCATCCAGAAAAGCTATTGAATATCATCCAACTTTCTGAAAAGGTTTTAAAAATAGAAGATTTAGAAATCGAAGTAGAATATCAAGCAGAAATCGAAGATTCGCAAACACAAAAAAATCAAACTAACAATAGTTTGCAAACGATTGGAAAATTCGGACTTGATTTTGACGGAAAAAATTTCTTACTGACTTCTAAACAAACCGATTGTTTAGCAAAAGACCAATGTGGAATACCAACAGAAAAATCCAAAGTAAAATTGTCTGATTTGAATGATGAACCTTGTTGTTCACCAGATGGAAATTGTTGTTAAAAAATATAAACTTCAAAAAAATGACAACAGCACAATCCACCCTATTTTCACAAATAGAAAAATTAATTAAGGAATTAAATCCTCAATCTATTTCAGATGAACGTAAAGCAATTTTACAACCGCTAACTGATTTTATTCAGTCAAAAGCCTCAATTCATCAAGAAATTCGAATCAACTTTATCTGTACTCACAATTCACGAAGAAGTCATTTATCACAAGTGTGGGCACAAACAATGGCTAACTATTTTAATATTAAAAATGTGTTTTGTTATTCTGGCGGAACAGAAGCTACAGCCTTGTTTCCGATGGTTGCAAATACTTTGCAAAATTCAGGTTTTCAGATAAAAATGATTTCAGAAGGAAACAACCCTGTTTACAGCATTAAATATGCAGATAACGCGCATCCAATTATCGGGTTTTCTAAAAAATTAGATGATGATTTTAACCCAAAATCTGAATTTGCAGCAATTATGACATGCGATTCAGCGAATGAAGCGTGTCCATTTGTTCCGGGTGCAGAAAAACGCATTCCAATAACTTTTGAAGACCCAAAAGTATTTGACAACACACCTCAACAGGCTGAAAAATATAAGGAAAGAAGCCTTCAAATTGCAACAGAAATGAAATATATTTTTTCAAAAATAAATATCAAATAAGATATGGGGAGAAATATATATCTCTCTCTAATGATAATGATAGGAATCATCTCTATTGTAACATTCAAACGCTTTGATATAGGACAAGGAAACAATTGGTTATACCTAATGATTTCGGGAGTTTTAGGATTTCTTTTTATGTTTTTTTCAATCAAAAACCAAACCAATAAATAAAATGGCATCAAATAAAAAAAAATTAAGTTTTCTTGACAATTACTTAACCCTCTGGATATTTTTAGCAATGGCTGTTGGAGTTGGACTTGGGTATTTTATCCCAACGTTTCCAAATATCATAGACTCATTTAGTAGCGGAACAACCAATATCCCCATTGCAATCGGTTTAATATTAATGATGTATCCACCTTTGGCAAAAGTCAATTATGCGCTCTTACCAAAAGTTTTTAGAAACACAAAAATCTTATCTATTTCACTTATTCTAAATTGGATAATTGGTCCAGTTTTAATGTTTGTATTAGCCATTACCTTTTTACGCGATTATCCCGAATATATGGTCGGATTAATTTTGATTGGTTTGGCACGTTGTATTGCCATGGTTTTGGTATGGAACGACCTCGCAGAAGGAAGTAGCGAATATGGAGCAGGCTTGGTTGCATTAAACAGCATTTTTCAAGTGTTTGCATACAGTTTTTATGCGTGGATTTTTATAACGGTACTTCCACCCTATTTTGGATTTGATGGTGCTATAGTAGATTTTTCCATTGGAACAATTGCAGAAAGTGTAGCTATTTATTTAGGTATTCCTTTTGTAATGGGAATTTTAAGCAGACTAATTTTAGTAAAATTAAAAGGCGAAGAATGGTACACAAAGAAATTTATTCCGACTATTTCGCCAATAACTTTAATTGCACTTTTATTTACAATTGTGGTTATGTTCTCGCTAAAAGGAGAATTGATTGTGGAAATTCCAATGGATGTTCTGATTATTGCCGTTCCTTTATTGATCTATTTTACATTAATGTTTATTATCGGATTTTTCGTTACCAAAGCAACAGGAGCTGAATACGATAAGACAGCGGCAGTAGCTTTTACGGCAGCAGGAAATAATTTTGAATTGGCAATTGCAGTAGCGATTGCAGTTTTCGGACTGAATTCAGGACAAGCATTTGCAGGAGTCATTGGTCCATTAGTTGAAGTGCCTGCTTTGATTTTATTGGTTCGCGTTTCCTTTTGGTTACGGAAAAAATATTACGGAAAAGTCAACCTACAATAAATGGAAATAAAAAATAGCGCGTAAGTGCTAAAACAAAAGAATTAATAAAATTTAAAGGTTAGTGCGAAAAAAAACCGTTTTAAACAATGATGCCTGAACAATTAATATGACTTCATAATTATTTAAAGTAAAATGATAAAAATTGGAGTAGAAAAAGACGGATTGTATTAGCAAGCTGAAATTGATTTAATTAATTTATTAGAGGAAGAATTAAATTAAAACGTTTGCAAAAATCAAATTTAAACGTCTACCACTTTCTCTTCTTTTTGAAACACATAGGTTAAAAACCACATAATAGTAAAGGTTGGAATAATATCGAATCCTGGAATAATTTCTTCAATAAAAGACACCACACCGGCAACTTTACCTCTTGTCCCTTTATACATTTTGCTCATTAAATAACCTGATGCTGGTGCCCAAATAATATCGAATATAGTAAGCATACCAATAGCATCAAACACGATACTTAATGCGAGTTTTTTATGTTTACTTAAGTTTTCTAAATTCATTGTTGTTTATTTTAATAGTTGTTTAATCTAATAAAATATAACAAGAAACATACCAAATAATACCAAATGAATTTTAAAATGATTGATACTATATTCGAATTCAATGATGTCCGATTAAAATTTGTAAGATAGTCCGAACGATAGATTGGGTATAGGCTAAAAGATTTTTTTGAGATATGCCCCTTACTTTTACAACAAGTAAAAAATCAAAAGCTTTCTGAAATGACAAATCTATTGTAAATTGATTATCAATGCGTTAAAATCAAGTCTTGATTCTATATTCTATCAGCGGTCTTGATTCTTTTATCGGACAATAATGATATATTAGATTGAAATATAAAGCAAATAGAAACTAATCTAATCGGTTATTTTAAGGTGTATTTAGTATTATTTTCCAATAAGCTTTAAAAATTCGTTTCTGGTTTCAATCTTTTCAAACTGCCCTCTAAACCCAGAAGTCGTGGTTATAGAGTTTTGTTTTTGTACCCCACGCATCATCATACACATGTGCGACGCTTCAATAACTACGGCAACCCCTTGAGGCTTCAAAGTGTCATTTATACAATCTAAAACTTGTTCTGTTAATCGCTCTTGTACTTGTAAACGCCTTGCGAAAACATCTACAATTCTTGCTAATTTGCTCAGTCCTACAATTTGCCCATTAGGAATATAAGCTATGTGAGCCTTTCCAAAAAATGGTAAAATATGGTGTTCGCAAAGTGAGTATAACTCAATGTCCTTTACAATAACCATTTCATTATAAGACTCTTTAAACATAGCGCCTTTAAGAATTTCAACAGGATCTTGATTATAACCTTGTGTTAAAAACTGCATAGCTTTGGCTGCGCGTTCTGGTGTTTTTATAAGACCATCTCGCTTGGTGTCTTCACCTAAATCTTTAATAATATTCTTATATCTATTTTTAACATCTTCTGTAACTTTCATGTTATATTCTTCAAAACTCTTGTATGGCATAATAGTCTGTAATTTTAAAATTAAAGGTAATTAAAATTAATTTTGAATACCTACAATTTAATAAGTGCTAAAAATTTTTAACTTTTTATTATGAATAATAAAACATAACAAATTTAGTTTTGCTATAGTTAAGTGATTATAACAAACATACTTCTATCGTCCATCAAATAAAAATCATAAAGCATGCATCCGTTTTAATACTATTCTTATGTATAGTTATGCCTTTAGAAGCTCAAACCAAAAAAACATATCAAATAACAAGAGCACAAAAAGCACCAACCATTGATGGTGTTATTAATGAAAGTGTTTGGAGTAATTTACAAATAGCAACAGACTTTATTCAATCGAGACCAGATATGGGAAAATCGCCTACTGAAGAAAAGCGTACCGAAGTTAAAATGCTTTATGATGATAATGCCATTTATATTTCTGCTTACCTTTATGATAACCCCGAAGATATAATGCGCCAATTTACGCAACGTGATAATTTTGGACAATCTGATTTTTTCAAAATTATATTCAATCCTAATAACGATGCTCAAAACAACACCCAATTTTACGTATTTAGCACAGGCACACAGGCTGATGCTGTTGAGATTCCAAGCAATGGTCAGGACTTTGGATGGAATGCTGTTTGGAAAAGCGCCGTTAAAGCTGTTGATGATGGATGGATTGTTGAAGTAAAAATACCTTATAGAGCACTTCGTTTTACACAACAAGCAGACCCTATTTGGGGCATCCAATTTCAGCGGAATTTTAAAAAATCAAGTTATCAATTTACGTGGAATGCAATTGATGTTACTAAAAGCAATGATGGTTTATATAATGCTGAATTAAAAGGTCTTAAAAATATTAAACCACCAACGAGATTAAGTTTCTATCCATATTCATCGCTGTTGGTAAGTAGTTATGATGGAGAAGCTGAAACTGATTTTGCCGCTGGCTTGGATGTTAAATATGGGATTACTGAAAATATAACTTTGGACGCCACTTTAATTCCAGATTTTAGTCAAACTGGATTTGATAACGTTGAATTAAACCTTAGCCCGTTTGAACAACAATTCGCAGAACAACGTCAATTCTTCACAGAAGGTGTTGATTTATTTAGCAAAGGAAATTTATTCTACTCTAGACGTGTTGGTGATAGGCCTTCACTAACTCCCGAAACTGATGATGATGAGGAAATAGTTGATTTCCCCGATAAAGTTCAATTGATTAATGCTGTAAAAATATCGGGTAGAACAAAAAAAGGTTTAGGTATTGGTTTCTTTAATGCAATTACTGAAAAAACTTTAGCAACTATAGAACAAACAGAACTTATAGACGAGAATACTTCCAACGCAGCTACTACAAAATCAAAAAGAGATACCGTAGTTGAACCGCTTGCCAACTATAATATTATGGTGCTAGACCAACAGTTTAATAAAAACTCTTCAGTGACATTAATTAACACAAACGTGACTAGATATGGCCGTTTTAAAGATGCTAATGTTACAGGCTTATTGTTGGATTTCGTAAACAAAAAAAACACTTATGGCGTTATTGGAGAAGCAAAAATGAGCTCTTTTAATGATGTTGAAGATAAAAATAACGGTTATAGTGCCAGAGTTGGTGTTGGTAAAAATAGTGGAAAATTAAGATATAGTGTTAATTATAGGTATGCTGATGAACATTATAACATCAATGATTTAGGAATACAGTTTAGAAACAATTATAGCAACTATAGTGCTAACATAAGCTATAGGATTTTTGAGCCTACAGAAAAGCTAAACAGATTCCGAGTGAGTAGCTGGTTTAATTACAACCAATTAGCTAATCCAAATACATATACAGGCGCTAACACGGGTTTTAATGTAAGAGCAACAACAAAAAATCTTCATAGTTTTAGGGCTAACGCTAATTGGAATATTGGTAAGCGCTATGATTATTTTGAGCCCAGAAATGGGTTTGATAGTTATTTTATAACTAAAAATTATGCTCAAACCAACTTATCTCTTTCATCAAATTATAATAATTTTTTTGCCATTGATGCTAATTTTGGTTATGCATTATACTTCGATAAAGAAAGACACAACTTTAATAATTGGTGGTATGGCATCAATCCGCGTTTTAAATTCAATGATAAATTTTTGGTTGTTTTAGGATTTGACTTTAAGAATTATACAGCAGATAGAGGTTACATAAATGGTCAAGACGTTGAAAACGAAATTATTTTTGGACAACGCCAACTTATTGAAACAGAAATTAACATTTCTGGAAATTACAATTTTAATTCATTAAATGCATTAACGCTAAGTTTTAGAAACTATTTGAGTAGAGTAACTTACGATAATCAAGTATATAATTTACAAGATAACGGAAGCCTTTTAGTTTCTAATACAAATACAAAAACGACTATAGGTGAAGATGCTGATTTTAATCCTGATGCCAACTTTAACACCTGGAATTTAGATTTTAGTTACACCTGGGAATTTGCACCGGGTAGCCAATTTACTGCATTATACAGAAACCAGATTTTTAATTTTTCCAATAATTCCAAAGACAGCTTTTTTGATAGTTTGAATAGCTTATTTGATCAGGAAAAACGTAATACATTCTCGCTAAGGCTAGTTTATTTTATAGACTACAATGATGCTAAGAATGTATTACGCAACAAAAACAGTTCATAATTGTTCGTCACAGTATAAAGTAGTAAATTCACAGCTGTTATTTTTTACAGATGATTCAAGCAAAAAACATTCATAAATATTACGGCGATTTACAAGTTTTAAAAGGTGTTGATATCCATATTGAAAAAGGCGAAATCGTTTCTATTGTTGGTGCGTCTGGTGCTGGAAAAACAACTTTATTACATATTTTAGGTACTCTAGACAAAGCCTCTTCAAAAGAAGATTTTGAATTAATGATAAATAATACTAGCATAAATACGCTTAAAGACAAAGCCTTAGCAAAATTTAGAAATGAACATCTTGGATTTATATTCCAATTTCACCAATTATTGCCTGAGTTTACTGCTATAGAAAATGTTTGTTTACCAGCGTTTATAAAAGGCACAAAAAAGACTGAAGCTGAAAAACGTGCAAAAGAACTTTTAGATTTTTTGGGATTATCAGATCGCTTTGACCATAAACCAAATGAACTTTCTGGAGGAGAACAACAACGTGTTGCTGTGGCTAGAGCATTAATTAATAACCCTGATTTAATTTTTGCCGATGAACCTTCTGGAAATTTAGATAGCGAATCTGCTGAAAATTTACATAACCTATTTTTTAAACTCCGAGATGAATTTGGGCAAACTTTTGTTATTGTTACTCACAACGGAGATTTAGCTAACATGGCTGACAGAAAGTTAACTATGGTTGATGGTTTAATTGTTAATCAATAGCTACCTATTTTGAATAAAGCAGAACTAAAAGACTTTTTAGACACTAAAGTTATTCAATACAATAACCCCAAATTTATAGAGAGTGACCCCATACAAATTCCGCATAAATACAATAAAAAAGAGGATATTGAAATCGCTGGTTTTCTTACCGCCACTATTGCTTGGGGAAATAGAAAAAGCATTATAAACAACGCGAATAGGTTAATGGAGTTACTGGATAACTCCCCTTTTGATTTTGTAATGAATCATCAAGTAACCGATTTAGAAAAACTTCAGCCATTTGTTCATAGAACCTTTAATGGTAATGACTGTACACAGTTTATAAAATCGCTTCAACATATTTATTCAAATTATAATGGATTAGAAGCTATTTTTGCAAAACATACTGAAACCAATTCACTTCAAAATTCGATTTCAAATTTTAAATCTGTTTTCTTTGAAATTGAACATATTCAACGCACTCAAAAACACATTAGTGATCCATTGAAAAATTCTGCGGCAAAACGCATCAACATGTTTTTACGTTGGATGGTACGATATGATAATGCCGGAGTAGATTTTGGTATATGGAAAAGCATATCTCCTAGCCTATTATCTTGCCCGTTAGATGTGCATTCTGGCAATGTAGCTAGAAAATTAGGTTTGTTAAAACGTAAACAAAATGATGCTAAAGCTTTATTAGAATTAGACACCGCTTTACGAAAATTAGACGCTAACGACCCTGTGAAATATGATTTTGCTTTATTTGGTTTAGGCGTTTTTGAAGGGTTTTAACACTAAACTCATATCGTTTTATTTATCTTTTAAGAAAATTAATTGCTCAATATGAAACATTTTTTTATAGTACTTTTGTTTTTAATATCATTCGTTGGATTTTCTCAAACCCTTAAAATTCCAAAAGACACCATGGTGGTTACAAATCATACCGCCACCATTAAAAACACAGCTATTTCTTATAAAGCAACTACGGGAACACAGCCTGTGTGGAATGAAAATGGAGAACCTATTGCAACACTTTATTATACTTACTACGAACGTAGTAATGTGAAAAATAGAGCAAAAAGACCTTTAGTCATTTCGTTTAATGGAGGTCCTGGATCAGCTTCTGTTTGGATGCATATTGCATATACGGGGCCTAAGATTTTAAATATTGATAACGAAGGCTATCCAATACAACCTTATGGCGTTAAAGACAATCCTAATTCTATACTTGATGTGGCGGATATTGTTTATGTAAATCCGGTAAACACAGGGTTTTCAAGAATGATTGAAGATAAAGAAGGTAAACTGCCAGAGCGTAAAACCTTTTTTGGTATTAATGCCGATATTAAATATTTAGCAGAATGGATAAACACCTTTGTAACAAGAAAAAACAGATGGGAATCGCCTAAATATATTATTGGAGAAAGTTATGGTGGCACGCGTGTTATGGGTTTAGCTAACGAGCTGCAAAACAACCAATGGATGTATTTAAATGGGGTTATTTTAGTATCACCAGCAGATTACAAATTGTATAGCACTAGTCAGCCTGTTTATTCCGCTTTAAACTTGCCTTATTTTACCGCTGCTGCTTGGTATCAAAATGCGCTTCCTCCTGCATTACAACAAAAAGATTTATTAGATATTTTACCAGAAGCTGAAGATTTTGCCATTAACACCTTAATGCCGACATTGGCGAAGGGTGGTTTTATTTCTGAAAACGAAAAACAAAGTACTGCTAAAAAAATGGCTTACTACTCAGGATTAAGTGAAAAATCTATTTTACAGCATAATTTAGATGTTCCTGCGAGTTTCTTTTGGAAAGAATTATTACGAGATGAAACTGGGCAAACTATAGGACGTTTGGATTCTAGATATTTAGGAATTGATAAAACAGAAGCTGGAAGCTCGCCAGATTACAGCCCTGAATTAACCACTTGGAACCATGCCTTTACACCTGCAATTAACTACTATATAAGAGCGCATTTAAATTTTAAAACGGATGTTAAATACAATATGTTTGGTGATGTACATCCTTGGAATAGAGAAAACAATAATGTTAGAGATGGTTTAAGACAAGCTATGGCAAAAAATCCGTATTTAAAAGTATTGATTCAGTCTGGATATTATGATGGTGCAACCACTTATTTTGGAGCAAAATATACCATGTGGCAAATTGATCCTAGCGGAAAAATGAAAGATCGTTTTACATTTAAAGGCTATAGAAGTGGACACATGATGTATTTGAGAAAAGACGATTTAATTTCCGCGAATGATGATTTGCGAGCGTTTATAAATAGTGCTTTGAGTAAAGGGAAAGCTGCTAAGTACACAAAAGACAAAAGATAAAGAGCCTACTTTGCGTGTATATACGTTAGGGATTTCTATGATTTAAACAAGTAAATAATCCTGCTTTTTTATACATCTATTATCATAAAGCAATTATCACTTAAACTAACTGGTATTACCCAACTACAAATCTTAATAGCGATTTAGTTAATTACTTGACTTTGTAAAAAATTTCAGCTACCTTCGTTCCTGTCTGCCGACAGGCAGGTAACGTCGGATATAAAACATTGTTTCATATCCGTAAGAACATTAGCCTTCATTATGACCAAATTCTATAATATTAAAAGAACTAGGTTATTTTAACGCGATTAAAAAAATATTTTAAACAGGTTGAATATTATGTTCTCAGTAATTAATAAGATATGAAGTCATGAAAAAAAAAATTGTATTGCTCATTTGCATTATAATGTCATTGGGAATTAATGCGCAAAGCGTTATTGGTGCTTGGGAAAACTATACAACTTCTGAAAATGGAGACAAATTAAGAAACGTGGTTATTTTTGCCAATGGCTATCAAGTATTAACAACATATAATGCAACTACTGGAAAATTTATTCACTCCAATGGTGGTACATGGAAATTAAAAGGAGATATCATGACAGAAAAAGTAGAATTTCATACAGATAATTCTGAACGTGTTGGTACTGAGGTAAGTTTTAAGGTGATTATTACTGATAATGTAATTGAAATTGTTGATAGTAATATGAAATTGAATAGAATAGATAATGGTGTGCCAGGAAAATTGCAAGGTGCCTGGTTAATGTCTGGTAGAATAAGAGAAGGCAAAACTGAATTACGTGATACAAGTAGACCAAGAAAAACTATGAAAATTTTATCTGGAACTCGATTTCAATGGATCGCTTACAATACAGAAACAAAACAATTTATGGGAACTGGTGGAGGAACGTACACAACCATGAATGGTGAATATACTGAGAACATCGAATTCTTTTCAAGAGACGATTCCAAAGCTGGAATAAGCTTAAAATTTAATTATGAATTGATTGATGGAAAATGGCATCACAAGGGGTTATCCAGTAAAGGAGATCCTATACACGAAATTTGGAATATGAGGGAATAATTTTGTTGATTGGAGCAATATCTGAAAACTAAAAATAACGAAAGGCTAAGACGGTATAATTAATTGAGGCGGAATTTCCTCACAGGAAATTCGTTTGAATTAATTAACTTCGTCGTACGTCGGAAAATCACAACTGATTTCCCGCAACTAACCATAGCCGAAACGTTAAACGAACCTCCCCAAAACCAAAATAACTTTCAATTTAAAAAATTAAGTTAGCAAATAAAGAGCCTACTTTGCATGCATGTGTGTTAGGGATTTCTATGATTTAAACAAGTAAATAATCTTGCTTTTTTATACATCTATTATCATAAAGCAATTATCACTTAAACTAACTGGTATTACCCAACTACAAATCTTAATAGCGATTTAGTTAATTACTTGACTTTGTAAAAAATTTCAGCTACCCTCGTTCCTGCCGACAGGCAGGTAACGTCGGACATAAAATACATGTGCTGAACTTGTTTCAGTATTAAAACGATTTCATATCCGTAAGAACATTGTAAGTAATGCGAAAAATCGAGCAAAACAGTAAATTTTCGTGCTGAAACGCCAACCGCACGGTCAAGCACATTTCATTTTTTTCGTGCCTCAAAAAATAAAAAGAGTTTGTCTTTCCCCAACGCTGCCAAATTCGACAAATTATGTTTCATATCATATTGGTCAGCAATAAGCTGACTTAACTACATTAAAAAGTAAATTATGCGAATAGTTATTTGTATCATTGTAGTCAGTTTTAAACTGACGCATAAACTATGAGAACAAAAAACATATCCACACAATCAAATAATATTCTGACTTACTTTAATAAACTAGACCAAGATTGTTTTGCTTATGCAGAAGCAAAAGACGCTTTACCAGATTCTAGCAATAATGCCTTAAAGGAATTATTGAGCGATATGGTAAAAAGAGGACTCTTAATGCGTTTAAAAAAAGGTTTATACTTTATCATTCCTTATGAAAAAGATGCGGAATCTTTTATGCCTGATTGGCATATCGTTGCTGGACATCTTACAAAAGGAGAAAACCATTATATAGGTTATTACTCTGCCTTACAAATTCATAATTTAATTACGCAACCATCTTTAAAAGAACAGATTGTTGTACAAAAACAAATTCGACCATCAATAATTACAATAAAGAATGTTGATTTTCAATTCATTTACCATAACAAAAACCATTTTTTTGGTGCTAAAAAAATATGGATTGATAGCTTTCACAAAGTTCTTTGTTCAGATTTAGAAAAAACATTTATTGATTGCTTATTTAAACCTGATTATGCAGGTGGAATTGTTGAAATAGCAAGAGCGATTTACACTTCAAAAGATAAAATCCAGTTTAATAAACTTCTTGAATATACCGAACGCTTTAAATCCCAGGCGGTTATCAAACGATTAGGGTTTATACTAGAAATACTAGAAATCCAAACAGATATAATACCGAAACTTAACAAACTAAAAACAACATCTTACGTGCTTTTAGATACAGAATTGCCAAAATCTGGTAATATGATTAGTCGTTGGAGTATTCAACAAAATTTAGAAACAGAAACCATTAAATCTGCCATTTACACGTGATAAAACCAGGGGGAATACAAAACAAAGCTCGTGACGTTGGTGTTCGAGACCAACAAATTGAAAAGGATTATATACTTTCTTGGATTCTTCAAGGAATAGCAAATCATTCTACGCTTTCAAAAACTATAGTTTTTAAAGGCGGAACAGTTTTAAAGAAAGTCTATTTTAAAGATTACCGATTTTCAGAAGACCTAGATTTTACGTTATTGGATGATGCTATAACCAATGAACAAATTTTTGAATGGTTTACAGAAGTCTTTGAATATATAAAAGAAGAAGCAAATATTTCGCTTGAAATTATTGATCCCGAAAGCCATCGGGACAGGCTCGAACATCAAGATGGTGGAATTAATTTTTATATCAGTTATGTTGGTCCACTTGGTGGTTTGGGTGCAAACAAAAAAGTGAAAGTTGATATTTCCAGAAGTGAAAAATTAGTTTTTGAACCTATTTTAAATAATGCATTTATTGACTATACTGACCAAGAAGAACACCAACTACTCTGCCATTCATTAGAAGAAGTATTGGTTGAAAAACTACGCTTTGTAATGCAAAGAATGCAAGCTCGTGATTTTTATGACATTTGGTATTTATTGGAAATACACAATATGGATATTGATTTTTACATCACAGAATTTAGACAAAAATGTGAAAGTAAAGACATTGACCCAACAGAGTTTCACACCAAACTAGAACAAAGGTTACCACAGTACAAAGGACGTTGGGAAAAATCTATGGCAGACCAAATTCAAGATTTGCCAGACTTTGAAACTGTTTTACGTGAAATAATGCGTCATTTAAAGAAATTAGAACTCTAATGAAACATTTATGTTCCATATGACCTTTGAAAAAGAATAAAAAAGACAGATGAAATCAACCGAAATAAAAACTAACGTTCAATACTTAATAGACAAGTTCTCAAAAGAAGAATTTATCTATGATTTGTTGATTGCATACGGAATTTCAAAAACTTCTGTTCCTCGACTGAAAAAAGGCGATTACAATTTTGCCAAATCGTGTAGAAAAGAGAGGGGATTTTCAATGTTGACGAGATCTAAAGTCTCTGCGTGTATATTAACCTTACTCCTCTCTTTTGTCTTTTCTGTTTATTTAGCTAATTTAATAGATTGTAAACTTAAGACGTGTATAAAACATAGATATTACAGGCTTTCATAAAGGTTTTTGTGTATTTACAAAGTACGCCAAATTTTTAATTTGGTTATATTTATAAAAGAAAATTAAACATAAAAATTAAAAATTTGGCTCGTGCTAAATCCGAAAAATTAGCGTTTATTTATATGCTACGTTTCATACACAAGACCGTTAAACGAATCTCCCCAAAAACAAAATAACTTTCAATTTAAAAAATTAAGTTAGCAAATAAAGAGCCTACTTTGCATGCATGTGTGTTAGGGATTTCTATGATTTAAACAAGTAAATAATCTTGCTTTTTTATACATCTATTATCATAAAGCAATTATCACTTAAACTAACTGGTATTACCCAACTACAAATCTTAATAGCGATTTAGTTAATTACTTGACTTTGTAAAAAATTTCAGCTACCTTCGTTTAACGTCGGATATAAAACATTAAAACGATTTCATATCCGTAAGAACGTTGTGTGTCATGCGACCAAAACATAAAACTAACATAAATGAACAATATTATTGAAAGCCTAACAAGTATCGATACTGATAAAATGTTCGTGATATTACTTGCAATTTTTTTTACTATAGAGCAATTATCGGAAAATGGCTCGGCTATTAAAAAAAACAGCGTACACCTTTTTCATAGCGTTATTTTACAGGCAGGTTATCTAATTTTGAATATTCTATTAGCCTCTGTTTTTGTCTTTATTTTTGATTGGGTGGTTGAGAATAAAATTGGTTTGCTCAATCAAATTGAATTACCCTACATATTGAAAATTCTTATTGGAATTATAATAATAGATTTTGTAGGCTATTGGACACATCGTCTTTATCACAAATGGCATTTATTTTGGCGTTTACACAGAGTTCATCACAGCGATACTAAAATGGATAGTTCAACTTCATTTAGAGCGCACCCATTTGATGTCTTCTTGGATAATGCTTCAGTTATAATCGCAGGAATTATATTTGGCTTGGATATCAATATCATCGTGCTTCGCTGGATTATTTATATGCCGTTATTTGTTGCTCACCATAGCAGTTTTAGATTTCCTACTTGGATAGATTCGTTTTTTGGAAAGATTTTTGTCACCCCAAATTTTCATAAAGTGCACCATCACCAAGAACAAGAATATACTGATTCTAATTATGGAAACGTATTCATTTTTTGGGACAAACTATTTGGCACCTTTAAAGAATTACCTGTTGATAAAATAAAATATGGATTGATTGAATTTGAAGGTTCTAAAAAACAGAGTTTCTGGTATTTATTGGTGAGTCCATTTATAAATATTAAGCGACTTGATAAATAAAATACTGAATTAATTATAAAGGTCGAGTAGGTAAAGGGGAATTGCACCCCTAAACCTCTCACAGAACCGTAC
>NZ_CAXBLF010000037.1:0-34067 GCF_963976535.1 uncultured Algibacter sp.
AGCAACATTCAGTCTCAGTCTCAGTCTCAGTCTCAGTCTCAGTCTCAGTCTCAGTTTTCAGTAGTATTACGTTTTTAGTATTATTTATAGAACTAAGTAAGTCTTTGTGCCCCTGCCTGCCGGCAGGTAGGTTTGCGTGATAAAAAAAATCTTCCGTTTTTAATAAATGTGCAACTATGTGAAATCCTCGTGAATCTCTGAGCACATTTTCAAGGCTTTTCATTTTTACGAAAAAAATAACCTAATTTCGTAACCCATGAAAAACGATATCAAAACAAGAGAAGATGTATTTTTATTAGTGTCCTCATTCTACGTGAAAGTTAGAGCAGACAATGTTTTAGGGCCTTTTTTTAATGACGTCATTAAAGATTGGGATGCGCATTTAGATAAATTAACTAGTTTCTGGGAAACCAGTTTGTTTATGACCCGCAAGTTAGAACATAAGTATCAGGGCGACCCTCTAGAAGCTCATGTAAAAGTTGATAAAGAAAATAATAATAGTATCACAGAATTACATTTTGGCTTGTGGCTAAACCTCTGGTTTGAAACTATAGAAGAACTTTTTGAAGGGGGTAATGCTGAAAATGCTAAACGTCGTGCCAGAAAAATGGGAACGTTTTTGTATTTGAAGATATTTGAAGCAAGGGGTTAGTAGGCAGTTTTCAGTCTCAGTCTCAGTCTCAGTATTCAGTCACAGTTATCATTATTAGATTTTTCAAATTCAACTTTGCGCCTTTGCGTCTTTGCGCGAAAAAAATCAGTTGAGTAGGCAGTATTCAGTCTCAGTCTCAGTCTCAGTATTCAGTCACAGTTATCATTATTAGATTAATCACATTCAACTTTGCGTCTTTGCGTCTTTGCGCGAAAAAAATCAGTTGAGTAGGCAGTATTCAGTCTCAGTCTCAGTCTCAGTATTCAGTCACAGTTATCATTATTAGATTAATCACATTCAACTTTGCGTCTTTGCGTCTTTGCGCGAAAAAAATCAGTTGAGTAGGCAGTATTCAGTCTCAGTCTCAGTCTCAGTATTCAGTCACAGTTATCATTATTAGATTAATCACATTCAACTTTGCGTCTTTGCGTCTTTGCGCGAAAAAAAATCAGGTTGAGTAGGCGGTTTTCAATCTTAGTACTCAGTCTCAGTCGCAGTATTCAGTCTCAGTCGCAGTCACAGATTTTATAATTTGATTTTTCTCGTTCAACTAGGCGTTTTTGCACTTTTGCGCGATAAAAGACATCGTTTAGTAAGTCAACATAAGTTTGCGTTCTTATGTTATCAGTATTTCGTCATTTTTAGAATACTTTAACACTACAAAATAAACAATAATCCTTAAATTTGTACAACCCTAAAAAAGGGGTTTGATTATGCAAAAACAATTAGCCAATATTTTCTTTTCAACTAGACTTACTGCTGTTTTATTTATTGCTTTTGCTGCCGCTATGGCAACAGGAACGATCTTAGATGCAGGACAAGAAACATCGCCAACACCATATACTAGAAATCTTATTTATAATGCGTGGTGGTTTGAAGCCATATTGGTGTTTTTCGTTATTAATTTTACAGGAAACGTTTTTAGATTTAGACTGTACAAAAAAGAAAAATGGGCAACATTTATTTTGCATTTATCATTCATCTTTATTCTGTTGGGTGCTTTTATTACTCGATATGCGAGTTTTGAGGGTATGATGGCCATCAGAGAAGGTGCTACTAAGAATAGCTTTCTTTCTCAAAAAACATACATAACAACTTTAATTGATGGAGATTATGAAATTGATGGTGTTCCGCAACGGTTACCAATTGATAGTGAAGTAGATTTTTCAGGTCGTTTAGAAAATGATTTCAAAATAGAAACCAAATACAATCAACAACCTGTAACAATCAAATTAGAGAAATTTATTGTTGGTGCTGAAGAAGATATTATTCCAAATGAAAATGGTGAATCATATCTAAAAGTTGTTGAAGCAGGCAATAACGGCCCTCATAATCACTTTTTAAAAGTGGGTGTAGTATCAAATATTCATAATGTACTTTTTGCTTTAAATTTACCAACCGAAGGTGCTATAAACATAACTTATCAAGGCGATTCGCTAAGTATTAATTCTCCGTTTGAAGGCGAATACATGACTATGGCAACTAAAGCGCAAGGTAAATTAGTGAAAGATAGTTTACAACCGCTTCATTTACGCTCAAGATATGTAATTGGTAAAATGCAAATGGTATTTCCAAAACCTGTTGTGAAGGGTGTTTTTGATGTGGTTCAAAAATCGCAATTATTAAGAAATGACGAAGATGGTGTTATTTTAAATGTTACAACAAATGGCGAGACAAAACGTATTGGCTTATTAGGCGGAAAAGGAATAAACACTAGTTTTAAACAAATAAAATTAGGTGGTTTAGATTTTGCTTTCAAATATGGCTCCAAAGTTTTAGAGTTACCGTTTTCTTTAAAATTGAACGATTTTGAAGCGGAGCGTTACCCAGGAACAGAAAGAGGCTATTCTGCTTATTCTAGTGAAGTAACCGTTTTCGATGATAGAGCAGAAGATTATGATTATAAGATTTTTATGAACAATATTTTAGATCATGATGGTTACAGATTTTTTCAATCGGGTTTTGATCCTGATGAAAAAGGAACTATTCTTTCTGTAAATCATGATTATTGGGGTACATTAATTACGTATTTAGGTTATTTTATGCTCTACTTTGGGTTGATGGCTATTTTGTTTTCTAAACATTCTCGTTTTGGATATTTAAAGGTTAAGCTGGAAAAAGTGAAAGCTAAAAAAGCAAAACTACTTACAGTTCTTATTTTGTGTTTTGGATTGAATGTGTTTTCTCAAGAACACTCAACAAATGATAAACACGACCGTTCAAAACCCACTAAGGCGCAAATAGATTCTATTCTACAAGCAAATATAACGCCTAAGGCACACGCCGATAAATTTGGACATTTAGTGATTCAAGATTTAAGCGGACGAATGATGCCTGTTAATACCTATGCATCAGAAATGCTGCGTAAGTTAAGCAAGCATGAAACTTATGAAGGTTTTGAAGCAAACCAAGTGTTTTTATCTATACAAGAAAGCCCGATGCTTTGGTATAATGTACCTATCATTTATTTGAAACTTAAAAAAGGAGATTCTATCAGAAAACTTATCGGTGCCGATATTGATGCAAAATACGTTCCTCTTGCTGATTTCTTTTCAAAAAGAGGTGAATACAAATTAGCACCATATCTTGATGAAGCTTATAAAGCGCAAGTGCCTAACGGGTTTCAAAAAGAATTTAAAGAAACCGATCAGCGTGTTAATCTTTTATACAACACGATTGAAGGTATGTCTTTGAAAATATTTCCGATTCCTAATGATGAAAACAACAAGTGGATTTCTAATTTTGATTATAAGCAAGATCCTTCTAAAATAAAAGATTCGCTCTACGCAAATTTTGTGAAAAATGGATTTCATGCTTATTTATTCACTTTAAATCAAGCTAAAGAAACTGGCAATTTTAAAGAAGCTGAAAAACTATTAACGGCTTTCAAAAAAACACAGCATAAATATGGTGGAGACGTTATGCTTAGTGATGATAAAGTAAAAACCGAAGTGCTTTATAACAAGTATGATATTTTTAAGAAACTATTTAGTTGGTATTTGTACACTGGAAGTTTGTTGTTTATTTTATTGATTGTTCAAATATTTAATGATAAACGCAAGTTTGTAAATGTTTCTGTTACAGTCTTAAAGTTTATTATTCTGGGATTATTCATATTGCACACAGCCGGTTTAATTGCACGCTGGTATATATCTGGTCATGCACCTTGGAGTGATGCTTATGAGTCTATGATTTATGTGGCTTGGGCAACAATGTTTTTTGGTTTAGCATTTGGAAGAAAAAGTGATTTAACAATCGCATCTACGGCATTTGTAACCGCTATGATTTTAATGATCGCACATTGGAACTGGATGGATCCTGCTATTGCAAACTTACAACCTGTTTTAAATAGCTATTGGCTCATGATTCATGTGGCAGTTATTGTTGCAAGTTACGGTCCGTTTACTTTAGGAATGATTTTAGGAGTCGTGTCTTTATTATTAATGACTTTTACTTCGGAAAAGAACAAAGAAAAGATGGCACTCAACATTAAAGAGTTAACTATAATTAATGAAATGTCTTTAACTGTTGGTTTAGTGATGCTAACCATTGGTAACTTTTTAGGCGGTATGTGGGCCAATGAAAGTTGGGGTCGCTATTGGGGTTGGGATCCTAAAGAAACTTGGGCGCTTATTAGTATTATGATTTATGCTTTTGTGATTCACATGCGATTGGTTCCAGGTTTGAGAAGTCGTTGGGGTTTTAATTTAGCTTCAATTATAGCTTTTTCTAGTATTTTAATGACCTATTTTGGAGTGAATTTCTATTTAGCGGGCTTGCATAGTTATGCTAGTGGTAGCCAGATTGTTAGTGTAAAATTTATAAGTATTACCGTTGCTATTGTTGCTATTTTAGGTTTTTTCGCTTACCGCGGATATGCTAAATATTATAAGAAGTGATTTTAGTATATAGTGTCTGGACGGAAACACAGCAAAATTAAATTTGTTTCTTTTTGCGCCCTTTCAGTTTATTTTTAATCGCTTGATACTAAGGTATCAACTCATAAAAACTAAACAAAAATGACATCAAAAATAATTCAAATTATAAAAATCGTCTGTTTCCGTCCAGACACTATATAGGCATTAGTTTGAACAAAATATTGAAATGATAAAACTGATGTTTATTATGTTTCAAGTTCTTTTTTTGATACCTTTTTATTTTTTGTATAGGAAATTTTTGATAATAAAAATCCCGCGCTAGTGAACGCTTTTCTTTTTTATAATAAACATTACCGCCACTAAGCAAAATTTAGCGGTAGCTAGTATGTGGCCTCGCTAAAAACAAAACAATTTTCAACTTAAAAACATAAGCTAGCAAACAAGTGCGTTAGGGATTGCAGAGGAAATCCTTTTTAAAAGTAAAGAGCTATTAATTTTGTTTTGAGTTAAGAATTGGCAGATAATCACGTTCTTTGTCCTCGTTATGATTTTTTAAAAAGATTGTAGCGGAAAGCCCGACCCCTTTTCGGGGTAACGCCCAAATTATTTTTCTATCAACCCTAAAACATATTCATAACCAACTCCGAATAAAATTGCTAAACCGAAGCTGAGTAGCGTGCCTATTAAAATGTATTCGGTAAGTTTTCGGTCTTTAGCTTTTGATAAATCGCCAAAGCGAAACACGGATTTTGCAGCTATTAAAAAGCCAACACCTTCCCAGTGGTTTGTAATGATAAACATAAATACAAATAAGCGTTCTAGTATGCCAATATAAGCACCAGCGTTTTCTAAAGATGATTCTTCATTATATTCCTTTAAATCCCATTTGGAGATAATGGTTTTCATAATAATGGAAGATACTTTGGTGATGCATAGTATGCTTGTTAAGAATAACAAGGTTTTAGCGTTAAAAAGTGTGTCTATATTAAACTTATAGGGTTCATATATTTTTACAACAAGTAGAATAACTATAATATGTGCTAATTGGTCTAATCCAAATAAAAGTCTAGTGTTTATTTTTGATTTTAGGTATAGTTTTATAACATCTATGATGTAATGAGAGATAATAATTATTAATACGCCTAACCAATACTCAAAATTGAATTGTAATACTAACAGTAGAGTAACTAAATGTATCAAGATGTGCCAATACAAAAACTTAGATTTATGTTTGTGTGTTTCTTTATGATTAACCCATTTTTGAGTTTGAAGTAAAAAATCGCCTATAAGATGTGCTAGTATGAGTTTGATTATTAAGGTTAGCATAGGCTTTGCATTTGGTTTTTAAAATATTGTAATAATTTAAAGACTTCATCAAAACCTGCACGCTTAAGGCCTTGGCTTATATTGCCTTGTGTTTTTTCTAAGGTTTCGGCTATCTGTTTTTGATTTAAATCTGGATGCTCTAAAGCCGTTTTAACCAGTGTTGCTGTGGTGCTTGTCCAACTGTTTATAGTTAATTGTGCAAGTTCTAGCATGATATTTATTTGTGTGTCAAAGGCTTCAAAGGGTGTTTTTATGGCAAGTGTGGTTTTTTTAAGTGCTTCAAAACATTCCCCAGAATTAACAAATGCACTACCATTAGATTCTGTGATGTTTTCTGAATGGTATTCTTTTTCGCCTATACCAATAGCAAGCCTTACATCAATATTTTCAAACTGTTTTATAGTCGCTTTTATTAAGATACAGGCTTCTAAGGCTAGTTTTGGACTAACTTCTAACTGAAAGCTGTCTCCTCTATATATTTCCCATGTTAAGGGCGAATTACCATAATTATTCAAAATAGATTTAAGGGCGCTTAGCCATTTTTTTGGAGAGCTTTTTTTAGAATTTATAATATCACCTGTTATTATACTAGTCATTGATTTTGTAAAATTGATATTCAAATGTATAAATTTTTATTCAAGACAACAAATTATTAGTTAAAAGACTAATAATATAAAATATTAGCTTTTGAACTAATAATTAAAGGTATCAGTTTAAAATCAGATATTTTTGCAAAGTTTAAACCCGTTCTTAGGAAATAGAAAAAGTCGAGATGAGTTCAAAGTTTAAGACTATAATCTAATATCTTTGCGACTTTAGATAAATGAATATATTATGAAACATCCATAACCAAAACTTGAGACCAAAGTAAAATGATTAATGGATGTTACATAGCCTGCTCCGACAATTTTGGAGTAATCTCCCGATAGTTATCGGGAGAAAAACAATAGATATAAACACATGAAACTATTCAAAGAATTTAAAGAGTTTGCTGTAAAAGGAAACATGATGGACATGGCTATCGGGATTATTATTGGTGCATCATTCAACAAGGTGATTGATGTATTGGTTAAAAAAGTATTTCTTCCACCATTATCTTTATTAACTGATGGCGTAAATATGCAGAACAAGCGCATTATTCTTAGGGAAGCCGTAAAAGATGCTACAGGAACTAATATAAAAGATGAGGTTGCCATAGGTTATGGCGCGTTAGGCGAAGCGTTTTTAGATTTTGCGATTATAGGATTTACGATATTTATTGTTGTAAAGTTTATGAATAGACTTCGAAATAAAGCTCAGGATACTAAAGATAAAACGGTGGTTACACCTAAAGATATTGAATTACTATCCCGCCTTACAGAATTAATGGAAGAACAAAATGCTTTATTAAAGGCAAAATAAATTTTATAAAAGCCCTCTTTGGAGGGGTTTAGGGAGGAATTATGGCAAAAACAGGCAGAGAAAAAAACACAAAAAATAAAGCGAAGCATTCTAAGTTGATGGCTAAGAAGAAAAATAAAAAAAAAGCTGAAAAAACGTTAAGAAAAGAACGTTTGAAAGCTATTATTTTGAAAGCTAAAGAAGAAAATGATAATTAAAAAAAGGTTTTAATTTTACTAAAACGAACTTCTTTAAAATCGGTAATAATCATATCCGTTTTAGAATAGTCTTGATTTTTAGAGTGTAAACTATCAAAACCAATACAGAAAATACCAGCCGCTTTTGCAGCTTCAACGCCATTGGTTGAATCTTCAATGACCAAGCATTCGTTTTTGCTGAAACCAGTAGCTTCCGCTGCTTTAATAAAAATTTCTGGATGAGGTTTAGATTGTTTTAAATCACCTCCACTTAGTTTAGCAACAAAATATTTATTCAAATCAAAACGGTCAAAAATTTGATTGATACTTGTCATAGCTGCCGAAGAGGCAAGTACTAAAGTTAATCCGTTGTTATGATAATCTTTAATTAAATCTAATACACCATCAATGAGCCCTAAGTCAGAATTACTATAAAAAAAATGTTTGTAGTGTTTGCGCTTCAAAGCAACCAGACTTTCAGGAGATTGTTTCAAATTAAAATGGTCACATAAGCGCTTGCAAATATTTATGGTAGATTGTCCTGTAAACGATTCGTAAAGTTTGGTTGAAACTTCAATACCAACTTCCTTAAACATATCATGATAGGCTTTGTTATGCATAGGTTCACTATCAATAATAACACCATCCATATCAAAAATAACAGCTTTTAACATCTTTTTTTTTGCGAATATATAAGAATTGAAAGGAATACCAAATGAATATCAAAATGGTTGATAATAAATTTGAATTATATTTTCTTTAGATGAGATAGAAAATATAAGCATAGCCTTAGTTACGATTATCTTTTATATTGAAATATAAAGGGAATAGAAATGAATTTAATCAATTATTTTGGTGTTTATTTGGTGAAGACCCTAGAAAACTATTTTGTAGTTTTGAATAATTATTAAAATGTATCTAAAAATCAAAACAAATTCAAACTTTCATCCAAAAAACAAGCATAGAGCAGGATATGATGTAGAGGCTTTATGCGAAGTATATCCAAGTTTATTGCCTTTTGTATTCAAAAATAAATACGAAACAAAAACTATTGATTTTGCCAATCCTAAAGCTGTAAAGGACTTGAATACAGCTTTGTTATTTAAACATTACAATATTAAGTTTTGGGAATTTCCTGATACTAATTTATGTCCTCCAATTCCTGGACGTGTTGATTATATTCATCATGTTTCGGATTTATTGAATACGTCTAAAATCACAGGGAATATCCATGTTTTAGACATCGGTACAGGAGCAAGCTGTATTTACCCTCTTTTAGGACAGGCGGAATACAATTGGAATTTTGTCGCAACCGATATTGATAAAAATTCGTTGGAGTGTGCTCTAAACATCATCAATAAAAATGGTTTAAATGATGTAATTGAGTTAAGACATCAAAAAGAAACATCACAAATCTTTAAAGGTGTTTTAAGTGAGAATGATAGATTTTCGGTGTCTATTTGTAACCCGCCATTTTATAAATCAGAAACTGAAGCTTTTGAGGCAACTACTAGAAAACTAAAAGGATTAAGTAGGGTAGGAGATAAGGTTGTTAGAAACTTTTCTGGTACACAAAATGAATTATGGTATACAGGCGGAGAAAAAGCGTTTATTCATAATTATCTTTATGAAAGTTCTTTGTTTAAAGAACAATGCGTTTGGTTTACAACTTTAGTTTCTAAAAAGGATTTGTTAAAAGGTATGTACGCGTCTTTAAAGAAATTAGGTGCTACCGATATTAAAACGATTAATATGGGACAGGGGAATAAAATTTCTAGAATTGTTGCTTGGACTTTTAAATGATTAACGTCATTGCAAGGAGGTACGACGTGGCAATCTTTTTAATTAAAGTTCTTCTGTTAAAAAGTAATTTTTGTATGGATTGTTTTCTGTAATTATAAACAGATTGCTTTGTGCCTCGCAATGACGATAATTATTAACTTTTTTTCTTTCTTAAATCGGTTTTAAAGAATAGACCCACTTGTAGTCGGTTTAAATTCGATTTATTTATTTCGTGATTTAAATACCCTATTTGAATATTATTTGATTTTGAAATATTTATTCCTAACGCCGCATAAAATCTATTTTCAGTAAATACTTGGTCTTTGGTGTTAGCGAAAATTTCGTTATTAACGTTTATAAATAACTTATCATTTAACTTGATTTTTGTTCCTAATCGATAACGAAATCTATTTAAAGTAGTATGTTGTTGTTTAAAGTTTAAAAATCGATGTTCAAGTCTTAACCTATGATATATAGGTAATTTGAAAGTTTCCTGTTTATAGCTAATTTGCTCATAAGGTCTATTTTCATAAAGATGGTTTTCACCAGAAATTAAAAAACTTCTGTCAATGTCTAAATAGTTATAAGCAATTGTTAGGGTTGTTTTTTTGTTTAAATAGTAATTGATTCCAACATAATAAAATAATAGATTCATGTTATCTAAAACTTCAAAAGAACGCAATTGAAACCCTGTTTTAATACTAACTTTATCTGAAACTCTATGCGTGCCATCTAGCATGTACCACGCTCCAAATTTATCTTCAGGAGTTGTTTGTGAAAAGGCATTAGGTATAGAAATAATAATCACTAATGTGATTAATAAGTACTTCATGGTTTTATGTTTTATTTTTTGTCAATCTGTCTCGAAAACTTTTAGGATTAATTCAGATTTTCCTTTAATAATTATTAAGTTTAATCAAGATTCTGAAACAAGTTCAGAAAGACAAATGAGTATAACAAAAATATAAAAGGAGCTCAAAAAGAGCTCCTTTTACGGTTAATAAGAACCTATTAAAAGTGTTCGTGTAAGTGATGGTGTTCATCAATTAGTGGTCCACCTTCAATAATTTGTTCTGATGCTTGTTGAGCAAATTTCTCAAAGTTTAAGTGGAATGAGTGCGCTAAGTGAATAGCTTTACCAACATAAGCACCTTTTTGTAACCAAGTGTTCATAGGATCTAAAATCTCTGATGGTACCCCTGGACAATATTTAGGCATATATAATCCGAAAATAAAGTTTTGTTCGTAATCTACATTATCTAATTCTCCGTTTAGAATGGCAGTAATCATTGCTCTTGTATATTTTAATTTTATGCGAGATCCTACACCGTAAGGTCCTGCACTCCATCCTGTATTAATTAACCATACATTAACACCAGCTTCTGTCATTTTTTTACTTAGCATTTCGCCATAAACTGTTGGGTGTAATGGCATAAATGGTTCTCCAAAACAAGCAGAGAATGATGGTACAGGCTCTGTAATTCCTGCTTCTGTTCCAGCAACTTTAGCTGTATAACCAGAAATAAAGTGATATGCAGCTTGACCTGGCGTTAATTTAGATACGGGAGGTAATACACCAAAAGCATCACAAGTTAAGAAGAAAATATTCTTAGGGTTGTTAGCATAAAGTGTTTCTTGAATATTATCAATGTGATGAATTGGGTAACTTACACGGGTATTTTGAGTAATGCTACTATCCATATAGTCAGGCTCTCCATTGTCTTTAAGCACAATATTTTCAAGTATTGCACCAGGCTTAACAGCTCTAAAAATGTCTGGCTCTTTTTCTTCCGATAAGTCAATTACTTTAGCATAACATCCACCTTCAAAGTTAAAAATGTTATTTTCTGCTGTCCAACCGTGCTCATCATCACCAATTAATTTACGTTCCGGGTCTGCAGATAAAGTTGTTTTTCCTGTTCCTGATAATCCGAAGAAAATAGCAGTATCTCCATATTTACCAACATTTGCAGAACAGTGCATTGGTAATACATCTTTTTCTACTGGTAAAATCAAGTTTAATGCAGAGAAAATACCTTTTTTCATTTCACCAGTGTAAGCAGATCCACCTACTAAAGCTATCTTTTTTGTAAAATCTAGTATTGAGAAATTACCTTGACGGATGCCATAAGCTTTAGGGTCAGGACAAACATATCCAGGAGCACAAAGGATTAGCCAATCTTCTTTAAAGTTTTCTAATTCCTTTTCACTAGGTCTTAAAAACATATTATAAACAAACATGTTAGACCAAGGTAATTCAGTTACTGTTCTAATATTTGTTCTAAACTCTGGGTCTGCACATACGTAACCATCTCTAGCATAAATTTCTTTTCCAGAAAGGTACTTAGTGATTTCGTTTTTTAGTTTATCAAAATTTTCTGGAGATACTGGTTTATTTGTTTTCCCCCACCAAACTTTATCAGCAGTATAGTCATCTTTTACAAGAAAACGGTCTTGAGGAGAACGTCCTGTAAATTTTCCGGTGTTTATAGCTAGGGTGCCGTTTGCTGTTTCTTTCCCCATACCTTTATCAACTGTGATTTTTTGAAGTTCCTCAGGTGATAAATTCCAGTTTACTGTCACATCTTTTAATCCGTATTGTTCTAAACTCGGATTTTTTGTTGCTGTTGTTTTCATTTTTATTGAATTTAAAGGTTCCTATTAATAATTTTTATTTTAAAATGGCCATATTATTGGCACGAGTATCATTGATATAATGAAGAATATAAGTAGTAAGGGTGCGCCTACTTTTAAGTAGTTCATAAACTTATAGCCTCCTGCTGTCATTACCATAGCATTTGTTGTTGTTCCTATAGGGGTTAAAAATGCAGTTGATGCACTTATAGCAACAACAATCATAAATGGTTCCGGTGATAGGTTTAAAGAGCTAGCAGCAAGTATGGCTATAGGTGCCATTAGTACAGCTGTAGCTGAATTATTTATTACCTGACTAAATGTTGTGGTTAGTAAAAACACACCTCCTAATAATAATATGGGATGTATAGCGCCTAAATAATCAACAAGTCCGCTTGCAATTAATTGCGCCGTTCCTGTTTTTTGAAGTGCTATTCCCATGGGAATCATTGCAGCAATCATAACCACACTTGTCCAACTTATGCCTTTGTAGGCTTTTGAAATTGGTACACAACCTGTTAGTAAAACAATACCAGCTGAGATTAAAGTGGCGATTGAACCTGGTACAATATCAAATACCAAAAATACAATCATTAATACCAAAGCGGCTAGTGCTATGTAAGATTTACCATTAAGTGCTTCAACGTTTTTAGCCATTCCTTCAGGGCTACCAATGATTACTAAATTTTCATATTGTTTTTTTAGGTCATCAATATGTTCCCAAGTTCCACGAATTAAAAAGGTATCACCTGCTTTAACAGTTATTTCTTTATCTAATAGTGGTTTTGCATTTCTTGATGCAGCTAATAATTGTATACCAAAACGTTTAAAGTATTCGCCTATTTTATATTTTCTGCCGACTAGCATAGAGTTAGGGTTTACAATAACTTCCGTCATTCCAACCTCTTGATTAATAAGGTTGTGTTTCAATTCGTCAGTAATAGGCTCTAGAGGTAAAAGTCCTAATCTGAACGTAATCATTATTTTGTTGATAGCTTCTGTTTCTCCTTTTACAGTAATAACATCGTGGTAAAGAAATTCTGTACTAGGATCTGGAAATTCTATAAATTGAGGTATTTTTTTTAATACATTAGGATGTCTTCTTTTTATACGAATAATAGATACATTATAGTTATTTTCAAATTGCCACGCTTCTATTTTTGAGTTTAGTAACGGAGAGATGGATCTTACACGTAAACGGTAGTAACCACTATCAATCTTGTAAGCTTCAATCCAGTTGTGCAATGTAGATTCAATATTTACAGGTTTATTATTTGTTTTGTTTTTTGGTAATAATTTATGCCCTATATATCTAAAGTATAATATGGCCACAATAAGTAATGGTATCCCTATTAACGCAAACTCAAAGAATGAGAATTCTTCAAAACCTGCTTCTACCAAGGCGTTACTAGCTATAATGTTAGGAGGAGTACCTGTTAAAGTCAATAATCCTCCGGTGTTAGATCCAAATGCAACTGGCATTAACATTTTGGAAGGTAATGTTCCAATGCTCCATGCAGAAGAAATGGTAAGTGGCATTAAGGTTGCTACTGTTCCTGTATTACTAACAAATCCAGATAATATACCAGCACCAAGGGTTATAATCACTAATAATTTTGGGACACTTTTCCCCGCCCATTCTACAAATTTCTTACCCGCTAAAGCTGTCCAACCTGTTTGCGCAATACCTTCACCAATAATAAAGAGAGCAGCAATCATAATAACTGTAGGGTTACTAAAGCCACTTAATGTTTCTTTAGAATCTAATATACCAGTTAAAAATAAACTCAACATAGAAATTAGCGCTACAATATCTGGTGTAAACTTTCCCCAAACAAAGAGACCAATTGTAATAACTAAAATGGTGAGCATTAAATAAATCATATCTTGTAATTCTTTATTAGCTTTGACTGCTAAAAGGTTCTTTATAAATATAAGGTAAAATTACTATGGAAGACTCCTAATAATTATGACGAATGTCATGCTTTGAGTAAAGGCGTTATTTTTCAATAATTGTTATATTTAGAAAGAAAAAAATGAAGAAAATATTAACGAATACGTTTTCGTTATATGGAGTTTTACGATATTTTAGATTTTAGATGAATAATATGATGTCGATAAAAGACAAATCGACCAAAAAAATACAAATTAATATATGAAATTAGATGTTTTAGCCTTTGGAGCACATCCAGATGACGTTGAATTAGGTTGCGGTGGAACCATTGCAAAAGAAGTTGCTAATGGTAAAAAAGTTGGCATTATAGATTTAACTAGAGGCGAGTTGGGAACCAGAGGGACGGCTGAAACTAGAGATGAAGAAGCGTTTAACGCTGCAAAAATATTAGGAGTTTCGGTTAGAGAAAACCTTGGGTTTGCTGATGGTTTTTTTGTGAATGATAAGCAACATCAATTAGAAGTTATTAAAATGATACGGAAGTATCAACCAGAAATTGTGCTTTGTAATGCTATTGAGGATAGACATATTGACCACGGTAAAGGAAGCAAGCTAGTAAGTGATGCTTGTTTTTTAAGTGGTTTGCTTAAAATTGAAACTGAAGATGATGGAGCATTGCAAAAGCCTTGGAGGCCAAAACAAGTATATCATTATATACAATGGAAAAACTTAGACCCAGATTTGGCGGTTGATGTATCTGGTTTTATAGATAAAAAAATGGAAGCTGTATTAGCTTATAAAACACAGTTTTTTGATGCCAATAGTAAAGCCCCAGAAACACCTATATCTAGTAAGAATTTCACAGATAGTATTATTTACAGAGCTAGGGATTTAGGTAGGTTAATAGGAGTAGAGTATGCAGAGGGTTTTACTGCGGAACGTTATGTTGCTGTTGATAGCCTGTTTGATTTGAAGTAGTTATAAAAACAATAAGAAAATATTTAAAAAGTCTTTGTAGAAAAGATTGAAATAAATTACATTTGCACACGCATTACAAAATGCAGTTACACGGTGGTTGTAGCTCAGTTGGTTAGAGCATTGGTTTGTGGTACCAAGGGTCGCCGGTTCGAATCCGGTCTTCCACCCAAAAAGCAAAAGCCTTTCAATTTATTGAAAGGCTTTTTTTGTATTTATTAATTAGTCTAATTTTAGTCGTTCCTCCCTATTAGCCAATTCCCAAGCGGTATAAAAAATAAGTTTAGCACGCGTTTCTAGAAAATCATAATTAATTTTATCTGGCGTGTCTGTTGGTTTATGATAATCGGCGTGTGTACCATTAAAATAGAAAATTACTGGAATATTATTTTTTGCAAAGTTATAATGGTCTGAACGGTAATAAAATCGATTTGGGTCATCGTCCTCATTATAGGTGTAATCAAACTCTAAATTGAAGTATTTTTTATTAATATCTTCTGAAAGGTTATGTAATTCTTTACTTAATTTATCAGAACCAATTAAGTATAAATAATTTTTACCACTTTCTTCATGTTTTGGGTCAATACGACCAATCATATCTATATTTAAATTAGCCACTGTATTTTTTAAAGGAAAAATGGGGTCTTCATCTGCATAATAACGCGAACCGTAAAGTCCTAATTCTTCTCCAGTAACATGTAAAAACACGATAGTACGCTTAGGGCCATTTCCATCTTTTTCGGCTGCTTTAAAAGCTTCAGCTATTTCTAAAATGGCTACAGTTCCAGAGCCATCATCATCAGCACCATTGTTAATGTCACCATTATTGCTAATGCCTATATGATCAAGGTGTGCGGAAATGATAATAACTTCATCTGGTTTTTCACTTCCTTTAATATAAGCAATAACATTTTCTGAATCTTTTATGCCACTCCCAAAGTAACTTGCAGGAATGTCTTGAAAATAATCGTCTTTAGCAATAGGTGAGGGAATGTTATTAGTTTGGTAAATATTCTTTATAAACTCAATCGCTTTTTTTTGACCAACCTCACCAGTTTTTCTTCCTTCATATTCATCTGAGGCATAGGTGTAAAGCATGTCTTTAAGCTCACTAGCAGTTATTGTAGTAGCAAAAGTTTCAGGATTAACGACTTTTTCAGTTTTATTTTTATTTTGTGAACTACTGCAGGATGTTAAAAATGCTGTAGCACAGATAAGAATTACAAGTTTATTCATGTGTCTATAATATTTTGGATATGCTATATTACAAAAAGGAAGGTATTGGCTAACTAATTTTCAGTCTATTTTAACAATTCATTATTTATATCTGCAGCTAAACTGTGCTTTTGATTTGCAATTTGCCACGCCGTAGCAAAAATAAGTTTAGTGCGTTTTTCCAATAACGGATAATCTATTTTATCAGGAGTATCGGTTACTTTATGATAATCGTTGTGTTCTCCATTAAAGTAAAATATTACTGGAATACCATAAAAAGCAAAATTATAATGATCAGACCTATTATAGTAATCATTAATATCATCTTCTTTATTAAATCGGTAATCTAGATTGATATTAAAAAAACTAGTATTCACTTTTTCAGAAATATAATGTAGCTCTTTGCTTAATCTATCAGAACCTATTAAGTATATATAGTCTTTATTGTTTTCATGATAATTATCTATTCTTCCAATCATATCTATATTAAGATTGGTAATGGTTTTTTCAAGCGGAAAAACGGGGTGAAGAGTATAGAATTCAGAACCTCTTTTACCTATTTCTTCCGCAGTTAAATGTATAAATAGAATACTCCGTTTAGGGGCATAACCTGCATCTTTCGCTAATTTAAATGCTTGCGCCATTTCCATGAGGGCTACTGTTCCAGAGCCATCATCATCTGCACCATTGTTTATTAGTCCATCCTTGGAAACACCTAAGTGATCTAAATGGGATGAAATGATTATAACTTCTTCTGGGTATTCAGTGCCTTCAATGTAGGCTAGTACATTTTCAGAACTTCCATATTTACCATTAAAAAAGCTAGAAGGAATAGTTTGATAATAGTTTGTGCCTCCAAAAGGAGAATCAATGTTTTCACTTTCATAATAAGATTTTAAGAACTCGGCGGCTAGTTTTTGCCCAGGTTCTCCAACTCTTCTGCCTTGAAATTCATTAGATGCAAATTTATATAAGTGAGTTTTTAGTTCTTCTGCACTTATAGTATTTGCGTATTTAATCACAAAAGTGCTATCTACTAGCTCTATGCTATCTTTAACATCTTGTATCTTGGCGCTGTGTTTTTTGGTAGCACAAGTACCCATCAATGTAAATAGAGTGAGAATATAAAAAGTCTTCATGTATATTAAGCAATTATCAACTACATGCAACTTACAATCAAATCATTATCTCGGGACGATAAAATTATAAGTATGATAGTTTCATTAATTTAGTCTAGAGCAAATATACATAATTACAGCAGAAATTACTTACTCATCAAACGGAATATCTTCTAATTCAGATTCATCAATTTCAATATCAAGATTTTCTAATTCTTCTATAGATTCTTCTTCTAGTTTGTTTTCAGTAGCCTCAATAGTATCTGTATTTGCAACTTCAGTTTTGGTGAAAATTGATTTATATGTTGTAATAGCTAGTGCTATTATAGTTAATAAAAATATAAATTGAATGATTTTTTTAACGCTCCCTTCTTTTTTCGAAAGATAAAAGGCAATAACAGCAAAGATTAATGCTGCTACCGCTGGAATAACGGCTAAGTTTGATACGGGTAAAACAGAAAATATAATCGCGAAGATGGATGCTATTAAAGCTAGAATAGTAAACAATTTTTTCATGTGTATTAATTTATTGTTTTTTAATGGTCACTCCGAAATTGTCGGAGCAGGCTATGTAACATCCATATAATCAATTTTTTGTGTGACTGAAATTTGCAGTTATGGATGTTTCATCTTAAACGCCTTTAGTGTTTTAAGCCTGAAGCTGATTTTATTTTTAGCTCTCCGGTACCTACTGGTATTTTGAATTTCCCGTATACAGGAATCTTATTTTCGTCTGCGGTAAGCCATAAAGTACCATTTACAGCATTTGAACTTGCAGATCCTAATGAGATTTTATAACATGTTTTAGATCCTAAAGCTGTAGAAATAGTCTCTTTTCCTAAGTAAGTTACTTTGGCTTTAACTTCTTCTCTGTCAAATAAAATAGTAAATATTTTACTAGTGCCAGGGCTTAAATTACTTAAATCAAAAGTTCTTATGGTGTATAATGTAGAAATAATATCTTTAGTATCAGCACCAATAGGTACTGTTTTCTTTTGTACCCAACCGCTCTTTTTCTTTTGTACCGTTTTAACCGTTTTAGTTTTATGGCTAAAAGTATACTTCATGTTTTTATAATAACCACCTTCGTTAATATCTCTATTATATAAATACGGTGTTAACGTTTTTGGATTAACATAACTCTCATACAAATCTCTAATTTTAAAAAAGCTATCCCATTTGCTGTAGGTAGTTGCTTTACTTTTTAAACGTAATAGTGTTGTTTTTGATGTTTTAACGGCGCTGGTTTCCATGGTCACCTCAGCCAAATCGGTTAAAATACCAGACATGTTATAAGACGCTGTGTAAGTCAATTTTTCTCCAACTCCAATAGCATTGTTTTGTCCGTTTAATGATATAGAAACTAAAAACAATAGCAAAAAAGAAATACGTATCATAAAAGTAATTTAGGTTATAACGTACTATTAATCATTTATTGTGCCGAAAATACAATCCTTAAAATTATTATACTAATTTATTATTGATATTGTACAGAACTGTTTTTTACTGATTTATATCATAGTTTTTAACATGCAATAAGTATAAGTTTACTTGGTAATCAATTTTTTATGGTCATGAAAAACATTCTATTACCTACAGACTTTTCTAAAAATTCAATAAACGCTATTGGTTATGCTTTAGAGTTTTTAAAAGATCAAAAATGCCAGTTTTATATCTTAAATGTACAAAAAGCATCTTCTTTTATTACAGATGATATGATGGTTGTAAATTCATCCACAACTATTTATAAAACATTAATTAATGCGGCAAAAAAATCTATTAACAATATAGTCTCAACAATTAATGAAGAGTTTAACAATAAAAACCATCAATTTCATTCCATTGTAGATTATGATAATTTTATAGACTCCATAAATCAAGTTTGTAAAAATCATGATATAGATTTGATAATTATGGGAACCAAAGGCGCTTCAGGCTTAGAGAAAGTACTTTTTGGAAGTAATACAGTTCGTGTTATGCAACGCTGTATAAAACCAGTTTTAGCCATTCCTCACGGATGTGGGTTTAAAAACTTGGATAATATTGCTTTTGCAACTACAAACTCAAAGAGTTTTAAAATCGAAGAATTAAAGATTTTAAGAAAAATAATCACCTTAAATAAATCTTCATTACAAATATTCCATCTTGCCGATCAAAATCATTTGGTTTATGATGCTGATGATAACATAGACTTTTTTGACAAGAATTTTAGCGACCTCAGACATGAATTTGTAGAAACAGCAAAAGACGACATGTTTAATGTAGTTCATGATTATATTGAAAAAAACAATATTGATATGTTGGTAATTATGAATAAGAAGCATTCCTTCTTAGAACGCTTGTTCACAAGACATGCCGTCGAAACATTTGCATTTAAAATTGATATTCCGCTATTGGTTATGCAACAAAGCCAATAAGATTAATTAATAATTCCCCAAATAATATGTCTTCTCCTACTGTAACATTTATTGATTTTATGCGTCATATAAGTATCAATCAATAATTAATCATCATGAAATGCTAAGTACAAAAGTTTATTATAAAACTTGTTATTTTATAAGCATTGCATATGACTTATTTATAAAAATATAAAAGACATATGAAACAAGACAGACAACTTTTAGTCATCACACATTTAAGTCAGTTAATCACATTAGTAACTGGTTTTGGTAGTTTATTATTACCGTTAGTGCTATGGCAAACACAAAAAGAAAAAGTGTATCAAATGGATGCACACGGTAAAAACATCATAAACTTTCAACTAAGTTTAATCGTGTATTGCATCATTTTCATACCGTTAATTTTATTATTCGGCTTAGGGCTATTAGGCTTTTTAATTTTAGGTATTATCTCAGTGGTATTTCCTATTGTAAATGCTGTAAAAGCAAGCAGAGGCGAAAATCCAACATATCCTTTATCTCTTAATTTTATTAGTTAGTGTCTGGACGGAAACAGACGATTTTTATAATTTGAATTATTTTTGATGTCATTTTTGTTTAGTTTTTATGAGTTGATGCCTTAGTATCAAGCGATTAAAAATAAACTGAAAGGGCGCAAAAAGAAACAAATTTAATTTTGCTGTGTTTCCGTCCAGACACTAGTTAGTGAATTCCCATGCATCCCGATGGTTATCGGGAGGGAATCTTTTGAGGATAAGTTACTTATTCGATTTACGAGATAAACTTGGCGCTCACTTTTTAGTGGTCGTTTTTTTTAGAAGCGTAAGAAATGTAGATTTTTTCCTTTATAGACTTACCACAATATTTGCATAAAAACACAACAATTGGTCTTGATCCTTACCCTTTTATAGAATGTTGGTAATTTATAATGTGTATTTTGAATATATACCAAAAAAAAAACCTCTAAACGTAATGTTTAAAGGGTTTTGACTTTTAAAGTGTCTTTTGACTACTTTATCAGCGGAGAAAGAGGAACTATCCAAATTTTTATTTTATGAGTGTTTACAAGGCTTAAAACGATCCTTAAAATTTACTGACACTGAATTAGCCCCTTTCTAACAAAACTTTGTGATTTTTGATGGGTTTGTGTGTGTTTGGCATCAAATACTATAAAATCAAATGTATCGTAAGTCAAATTTTTTGCTTGTACTTTTCTAAAAAAAATCAAAATTAGTATATTTGGGGAATACAATCCCTAAAAAGAAGTATATTTGGGGATTAAAATCCCTGAATATGATTAAAAGAGCATTAGAAGAACAAATAAATAATCGTTTTGGTAAGGGCAAAGCTATTCTTTTAATTGGTCCGCGTCAAGTTGGCAAGACCACCCTTTTCAACAAATTATTAGAAGATAAGAAACATCTGTTTCTCAATGGCGATGATCCCACGGTTAGAAAACTACTTACCAATCCAAATATAGAGCAGCTCAAGAATATTATAGGAAGCTATAAAATTGTATTTATCGATGAGGCACAACGCATTGATAATATTGGTCTTACCTTAAAATTAATCACAGATCAACTCAAATCTATTCAATTGTTAGTTAGTGGCTCGTCTGCTTTCGAGCTCAATAATCAAACACAAGAACCCTTAACCGGAAGGAAATGGGAATATCAGCTATTTCCTATTTCGTGGAATGAGTTTGAAAATAATGTTGGTTATCTAAAAGCACAACAACAGTTGGAATTGCGCATCGTTTACGGAATGTACCCAGATGTAATCAATAATTTTGGGGATGAAAAAGATATTTTGAAACAGTTAACGGACAGCTACCTCTACAAAGACATATTGAGTTATGGCGGAATTCGTAAACCTGAGATTTTAGAAAAACTATTGCGTGCCTTAGCATTTCAAATCGGAAGTGAAGTTAGCTATAATGAATTGGCGCAATTACTAGGTATCGATAAGAAAACAATATCCAATTATATCGATTTGCTCTGTCAATGCTATGTTATTTTCAAGCTGCCAAGTTTTAGCAAGAACTTACGGAATGAAATTAAAACCAATCAAAAAATATATTTTTATGATACAGGCGTTAGAAATATGATCATTGGTGATTTAAATCCTTTAGAAGTGCGACAGGACAAAGGCAATCTTTGGGAAAATTTTTTGATTGCAGAACGATTAAAATATAATGCTTACAACGGATCATTGGCCAAAGGATATTTTTGGCGAACTGTGCAACAACAAGAAATTGATTACGTAGAGGAAGAAGCCCGAAAAGTAGCGGGATTTGAAATAAAATGGAATCCGAAAAGTAAAGTCAAAATCCCCAAAACTTTTGTTGAAACATACAAAACAGAAGTCAAAGTGATTACTAATGAGAATTTCAGGGAGTTTATTAGTGAAACCCAAAATTTAAAAGCGTAGCGCATTATATTTTGATGATTGAACTAATCCCGCTTTTTGGCGGGATCTCATGTTAGGTTAAAATAAAATAATTGTATAAATGTCGCTTATTTACATCATATTTAGTATATTTGTCGCTAATAAACGACATAATGAATTCGAAGAAAGCCATACTCCTCCCCAAATATCAGAAAATTTTTGATGAAATAGGAGAAAACATCAAACTTGCTCGGAAGCGTAGAAAGCTCACTGCCGATCAAGTTTCTGAACGTGCAGGGATTCACCGTGCTACATTGTATCGGGTAGAAACAGGGGATCCATCTGTAGCTATAGGTATTTACTTTAATATATTTCGGGTATTAAATTTAGATAAAGACTTCTCGCAACTTGCAGCCGATGATCCGTTTGGGCGCAAACTTCAGGATCTTGATTTACTATAAGCGATGGCAGGAGGAAAATTTGACATATATGTGTACGCAGATTGGAAAGGTCTAGGTGGTTCTATTCAAATAGGAATACTTTCAGCTCATTTCGCGAAAGCGAAAAAAGCGTTTAGTTTTGAATATACAAGAGAATGGCTCGATAAAGGTTTGTATCAATTACTCGATCCAGATATTGGCTTTTATTCAGGCACACAATATCCCACAGACAAAGAAAATTTTGGAATATTTTTGGACAGTATGCCTGATACTTGGGGGAAAACGCTTATGAAACGTCGGGAAGCTCAAGACGCAAGGGCAGACGAACGAAAAGCTAAAACGTTATATGAAATAGACTACCTGTTAGGTGTTTATGATGAGAGCCGTATGGGAGCACTCCGCTATAAGACGGATCCCGATGGTCCTTTTTTGGACAACGACGATCAAAACCCTACACCGCCGTGGTCATCACTCGGTGATTTACAGGAAGCTGTTAGACACCTCGAAAATGATTCAGAAAGTGAAACCATACGCAAATGGATAGCGGTACTTATAGCACCTGGTTCTTCCCTTGGCGGTGCTAGACCCAAAGCCAATATATTAGGAAAGGATAATGATTTATGGATTGCTAAATTTCCTTCAAAAACTGATACGGTCGATAAAGCCGCTTGGGAATTCCTTACTTATAAACTGGCAATTGCCTGTGGTATTGAGATGGCAGAATCAAAAATTGAACAAATTTCTGGTGTCTTCCATACTTTTTTAACCAAACGTTTTGATCGTGAAGATGGCAACCGTATTCATTTTGCATCGGCAATGACGATGACTGGGAATACAGAAGATTCATTAAAAACGAAATCGCCCAGTTATCTGGATATTGTGGATGTAATAATCAATTACGGGACGGATGTAGAAGAGAATTTACACCAGCTATGGCGTAGAATTGTATTTAATATTGCCGTTTCAAATACAGACGACCATTTGCGCAATCACGGCTTTATTTTAAGTGAAAAGGGTTGGCGATTATCACCTGCCTACGATTTAAATCCCTCCATAGAAAAAAATGGTTTGGCACTTAATATTGATATGGACGATAATTCCTTAAGTTTTGAACTTGCAAAAAGTGTTGGAGCGTTTTTTCGTTTAAGCGAAAATGAAATGGATATCATTATTGAAGAAGTTTTAATTGTGGTGAAGGATTGGAAAGCTATTGCTAAGCAAATTGGGATTTCTAATAAAGAACAGGTAATCATGGAGGCAGCGTTTAGGACTGCGTTGTAAAGTATTCGAAAGAATTTTAAAATTGGAATCAATATGACATTAAAAAAACTCATACAGACAAATTCTTGGTTAAGTATAGAGTAATTTTGCAAGCATTATATCCAGATAAAGCAAGTAACCTTTCGGGATACAAAGAAGTGTTTGAAAAACTTTTGCTTATAGATGCCGAAGATTCAGATATTTCAATTGATGTCGTACAGCAAAAAGATGATTTTGATGGAGAGGAATATGTGGATGTTTCTGGAACCTATAAATACCCGAAAAATGAAGAGGAAAAATTTTCACAAGCTATTGAATTTACCCCTTGGAATCAATGGTTAGGTATGGAAATAAGCCAAGAAAGCTTCATCCATTTTTCTGAACTGGAAATTATCTCGCATTGCCTATACGAAATGACCTTTATGGGTTTTGAAGAAGAAGAAATACGAGACGAGCTAAACAGTATAGAAAGCACTATAGAAAACTATAAAAATATGACAGATGAAGAGAAAGATGCAAATACGACTTCTCTGGATGAACTTCTAAAAGATTTGGAAAATGAGAACAATGAAGAAAATGAATCAACGTCTTAAAAAAGTACATTTTTAATCAAAATTTACATTAGGATAGCAAACCAATTAAAGGTTGATTTTTAGCAATTTCCATATACCACCTTTGCGACGTATTGGGATCAAGACACCTTTTAAGTTTTAAATTATCTTTAATTTAAGCAAAAAATAATAAAAATTTATTTTTTTTAACAATCAATTAATCAGAATATTAACTTTGATTCGGTGTCAGTTGGAAAACCAATTCAACTGACCCGGATTAGCTCTTTTTAGGATGATATTATTTGATATCAAATGAAATCAATAAAAATAAAAAAACCCTGTAAATCAAATATTTACAGGGTTTTTGGTGTCTATTTTAGGACTTTTCGGGGAGAAAAAGGTAAGTGAACCTATCTCTTAATGCCTTTATTTATTACTGTTTCAGTCCTGTACCATTGTGAGGTTACCTAATAGGTCACCTTTAAAACCTTGTAGTAAAGATACGGATTTTACTTGATTAATCCTTGTACTTTACTGATTTCAAAGCCCATAAAGTCGCAAAATTCATCGATAGTAACTAACTGATGAGCTTCTTTGTTAAGGTGGTCTTTAATCTTATTGATTATAGTTCTACCATAACGCTCACTCTTTCCTGTTACCACTTGCACGTCTTTAGGGTAAATACAGATTCTACTCATTCACTTTAAATTTAAAATTAATACTCTAACTATACTTTATCTATACCGTAGCTGTAAAGGTCTTATATACAATATACGACAATTATTGCATTGAAAAAACTATCTATTTCGGAAGTTTTGGCAAGTTGTAAACACTTCGGAAGAGCCTGTAAACATTGATGAATTATAGCACGTATATTTGATATTCATCATCAAAAAATGTATTAGTTATGGCAAAGTTAAAAGGTATTATTAAGTTAGAAGGAACGTTAGACAATTTAACGTTTTACAAAGGACAAGAAGGCTATTTAGTGAAAACTAAAGGCGGTGTTTCTAAAGAGCGTATTCAAAACGATCTGCGTTTGAACGTACTCGTGAAAATGGTTCAGAATTTGGAAGTTCTGCATCCTCTGGTAAATTATTAAGAACTTCAGTTAGAAACTTAATGATTAGAGCAAAAGATAATCGAGTTTCAAGTCGTGTTACTCAAAAAATGACACAAATTAAAAACTTTGATACAACCTCTATAAGAGGTCAAAGAAATGTGGCTACAGGATTAGCAACAACAGAGGGATTGAATACCTTAAAAGGTCTTAATTTCAACAATAGAGCATTGTTAAGTAGCGTTTTATTTGCTCCTTTTTCAGTAAATGGTGCGACTGGTGAAATTTCTATCCAAAATTTAACACCTACAAACGATATTGCTTATCCAAGTGGCGCAACACACGTAAGTTTTACATCTGCTTACTTAAAAGTTGATTTTGACACCACAGAAAACGCAATCGAGTACAGTCCAACTGTAAATATTCCGATTGATACAACTTCTGCAACTCAAACACTAACTCCAGCAGGTGTTCCAACAGGCACAGGAAACGATATTTACGTGTTATTAGTTGAGTTCTTTCAAGAGATTAACGGTGTTCAATATCCGCTTAAAAATGGCGCATATAACGTTTTAAACATCGTAGAAGTGGCATAGTTTCATTCTGACCTTTGAAGCTGAAAGAGTCCTATGGTTTTGCATCATAGGGCTTTTTCTTTTGCCATTAATTTTTAAAAGAAAAGAAAAAAAGAAAGCGGATGTTAAGGTAGCGTGGGTAATGCTGTCAAGGTTTTTGGATAAAAGTTTTTTATGCTAAAATGTTGAAGTAGGAGCAAAGAAGCTCTTTAAAAAAAAGTTTTATTCAAAACCCGTAGGGCTTGACCTTTACAGTATTGAGCGTTGGCTGATGGAAGCTACCTATATTTGCTACCTTTTTTTATTTTCACACTCTAATATAAACTTAATTATTATGGAAAATCCTTTTGAAATTATTAATGAAAGATTAGAGAGAATTGAAAACTTACTACAAAACATTTATGCTACTAAAGACACTAATAATGTTAGTGTTATTATTCCTGAAATAATGAATGTAAAAGAAGTTGCTACCTATTTAAGCGTTACGCCTTCCGCTATTTATAAATATACAAGTGCAAGAGAGATACCACACTCTAAACGTGGTAAACGCTTATATTTTAATAGAGAGGAAATTAATGTTTGGGTACTTGAAAACAAGCAATTAACCAATAGTGATATTGAACGTATGGCTTCTGATTATTTAAGTAAAAGACCTATGAAGTTTTAATGAAATTGCTAATGTTTCTTATGAATTTCTGCTGTGAGCGTAGGGTATGTCGGATATTTTACATAATACCAGTTATAGCTACAAAATGCATTAAAACTGCGATAGCAAACCTTTGAAAAGTGCCGTTTGCTACTATAACTTGTATTATGTAACATAGCTTGGGTGAGTTTAGGGTTTTTATGATAAAATAGTAACGGATTAGCTTATTGTGGTTTGGTTTGATTTTATGAAAAACCAAATTGCAATATGCTATTACCTTAAAGACAAAAAAAACGCTAAACTTATAAGGTAAGCGGAACAACACAAAAGACAGAGGGTTTTTGCTTTTCACAAAAAACTGGGTTTTGGGTTGTGGGGACTTGCTACTTTAAACTAAATACAAATTCAAAAAAAGTCTTTTGATTATCTGAAAATAAATCTGAAGTTTGATAGATTTCTTTGATGTGTTTACGAATTAGATTGTCCTTTTGTTTACTCTTAACAGACTTTAATTTTACACTTAAATTCTTGATTAAACTTTCGTATTTGTCTTTATTCATTAAGATTGCAAAACTACCTTTTGATAATTTACCTAACAACCAAAGTAGATTATCTAACTTTTCGTAGTTGTTAATATTTGTATCTAAATTAAGTTGCTTCAAATAACCAAAATAATTCTCCTCGTTTATTGTTATTTTAGTTGTTATCAGCCTATTCTTTTTTAGTAGTTTATATGAATCTATTGCCAAACTATCATAAATTGGGAAATTGCCAGCATTTAAAAAATATATGTATTTAGATATTAGTGATATTGATTTGCCAAAAGCTTTACCAGATTTGTCAATACCATATTCCTTTGAAAACAATGAGTTTATTATACAACCCTCTCTTGGATTATTAAGGAATTTGGTTGTTTCTGTTTTTAAAATATCATCTGAATATTGGGCAAGTGTATTTGCTAATTCATCAATACCATATAAACGTTTACTCATTTGAGTAGAGTAGTAGCTGTCTATAATAGTAATTCTATTTTTTACAACACTCTCAAAATCATTAGTAGGTTTATCATTAAACAACGCTGAAATAATTGCTTTGTTAGATTGATATTGCGTTTCTGAATTTAAAATGTTGTGAGAAAGTTCTGCGTAGTTTTTTAAATTTATATCCATCCTGATTACTATTGACTTTTATTATTAATGCATTAATAAACTTAAATATTGAGAATGTACTTAATCTCTATTTTCAACCGCAATAATTACTTCCTCTTTTTTATCTTTTACTTTTTCCAAAATGTTATCTAAATAATCTATACCGTAACGATTTTTAATATAGTCTAACTCTTCAAAGAATTGTTTCCACTTACCTTTTGACGAGTTAGGGGATAAGCTATCAAAAGCTAATCTTCGTAGTGTGTATTTAGGCATCGTATAGTAATATTTGATGTCCGTAATTATTGTCTTTATAAAATTAAGGTTTTCTTCATCCGAAGCATCTATAACCTTTAAAGCCACTTTTAAATTCTCGTGTGCCTTTGTTTCTATTGCAAGCTCATTATTACTAGAACGTATTCTTTCCTTATGTGCTTTTATAGATTCATATACAGGCCAAAACATTTCGGACAATGGTAGTCTTTTTGCGTCATATTCACATTCAACAAATTGCAAGAAGTTTTCAAACGTTAAACTTTCTACTTTAGGGTTTTCTTCTGTTACTGCTTGTTGTGCAAATAAACTTAATCCTTTTTTGCGAAGCACATTAACATTGGAATCTTTAAACTTTTTTGATGTTTTAACTCTATTTGGTAGCTTTTCAATACGCTCTATTACATCCGGATGATCTTCTTCTATTTGATTGTAGATATTCCTAACGTAAGTAATAATGTTTAATTCTTCATCATCTTCTGGATTGTCGTTCATTTTAGTATATAAGCCACTTGCGGTCGGCTCTTCATCAGCATGAAATATTTTCGCATCTTCACCCAATGCATTGTGAATCATAAACATTTTTTGTTGAGCAATTTCCCTAGATTTTACGAAATCTGCTCCTGTTTCAGATGGAAAAAAATTGTAAATATATAGCAAGTCGAATACTTTTTTACCTATACGATTAATACGACCTACACGCTGAATAACACGTGTTGGATTCCAAGGTATATCATAATTTATTATGACTCCAGCTCTGTTTAAATTAAAACCTTCTGACAATTTATCACTTGTTATTAATACTTGAAAATTATCATATTGAGTACCCTCGTATTGGGCATTAAAATTTCTTTCTAAATCTTTCGCAAAAGATTTAGATACCTTACCATCACATATTAATACTTTACTGCCTAATTTATCCCTAAAAAACGGTTCTAAATGCAATACAGTATCCACATACTCGGTAAATAAAATGATTTTACGATTGCTATCTTTTTTTAAAATTTCTGTTACTTTTTGATAGATTGTTTCTCTTTTCGGGTCGTTTTCTACCAACTTTTCATCCTTAATTTCCTGTCTTATTTTTTTAAATAGTTTTAAATCTTTTTGAATGTCAAGTATAAATTCATCTGCTTTCTGAAAATCCTTAATTTTATATACTGTTGTGTTTTTTGGTGTTTTCTTGGTTAACAATTCATTTTCAAATTTGTAAAGCACTTCCAAAATTTCATCTTCATCGTATTCATAAATTTTTTCCATTAAATTTCTATCCAAAATATATTTTCCTTCTGTGTTTTCAATAAACTGTAAGACAATTTCATGTACATGAATAAATCTATCAATGGTTTTTTGAAATGCCCCAAATGAACTCTCAAAACGTTTTACAAGTAACCTACGCATAAAATCGAATAAGTTTCGCTGTTGTTGAAACACCCTATTGCCTTCCAAATCCAAACCACTTTCGTCTGCTACCGTTTCATAACTTGAAGGTTGGTATATCGCCCCTTTAAATAAACCATCTTCCGCAAAATAATCTCTTACAATACGGTCGTAAAATTGGGATTGAGATTGGGTTAAATAATAAAATAGTTCTTCAGGTGGAGCTACTTTCGGTAAATCACCAATTTCTTTACTGTATAGGTGGTCTTTTTCTAGGTCTAAACGATTTCTTCTTATCACTACTGGGGATATGACCTCTTTAATGGTGTTAGCCAATTTTGCGGACTCTCTTCGCACAATTTGCGGATTAACAGGTAATTCTTCATTAAGAAGGTTTACATAGAGTTTTTCGGCTCTATCTTTTTTTTCTAGATTGTTTGAATTGTAATTTTTGAGAATGTCTGATAATTTATTAAACCTATAACTATAGCTTCTAAATAAGCCTTCTAAATTGTTTTCTAGAGTTATACTGGATAGACCGGGAATGATAAATAATTTTAATAATGCAAAAATATCGGCAGGAGAGTTGTTAAAAGGCGTCGCCGTTAACAAAATGACCTGTTTGCCTCTACAAATTTGCATTAATGCTTCGTAGGCTGCGGTGTCTTGATTTCTAAAGTTATGTGCTTCATCAATAATGACGGTTTCAATATCTGAATCGTCTAAACTTTCTGCTAAATTTTCTACTTGACCACGACTGTAAACATGCCATCCATTTAAATCAAAGTTCCTTACGTATCCCCACCACCCTGTTTTATCACTATAATCTCCAATTAATCCTGGAGGGCATAAAATAATGCCTTTTGAATCTAAATTACGTGCAATCAATGATGCGATTACCGACTTCCCTAAACCTACCACATCAGCTATTACAACCCCATTGTTTTCTTCAATAATTCCTAAAGCTTGGTTAACAGCATCTAATTGATATAAAAATTTAGTAAAACCGTTATCTTCTAGTAGCCTTTCTACCTGTGGTTTTAACTTTTTCTGTTTTTGTAGGTCTAAATAGGTTTTTAACACTAACGCATAGGCGTCAAAAGGTTTTACTAATGCTGCTTGTGAACGATGTTGAATAAAATCAATGAGATGTTGTTTACGTTGGGTTATTTCTGTAATTGGAATTGCCAAATCCCACAATTCTTCAAAATACTTTACCGCTTCTTCGTAACCATAATCCTTAATCTCAACATTAAACTCCTGTTGACCCTGTAAACCGTTACGAGTTAAATTACTACTACCTGTAATTAAATAGCCTTCAAAATTATGTTTTGAACGCTCTTCTTCGTTCATTTCAAATAGATATAATTTAGCGTGATTAGGTTCTCTGGTTTTTTTAATAATCAATCGTTCTTCTAGAAGCATTTCCAAAAAGAAGTGTACCTGCTCATAAAATGCTTTGGTGTCCTGTTGTTCATTATTAACAGCAAAACCCATTGAGGTCATAAAATCATTAAAGTATTCGTCGCTACTTAAATCCATTTCCTGAACATCGTGTTCAAAAATATTTTGCAAATGATTACCAACTTGCAACCCAACTAATAGCCTTGTTTTAATGTCTTTATTCTTCTGTAGATTTTCATACACTTCTTTCCAACCAGAGAAATAAAAGAATCCTACCAACCATCTTAATTCTGTACTGAACTTTATAATGTTGTTTAAACGACCACTCAATGTTTTTTGAGGACTTTTATTTGCTATAAAATTATTTGCCATGAGGTAGATGGGTTTTAATGCGTTCTGCTACAGTTTTAATGATTTGTTCTGCTTCGGGTTGATGCCCTTCTTTAATTTGATGTGCTACACTGGTTTTCCAAGCACGCACTACGTTTTCTAATTTTGAGGCATCAATTAAATCATCGGGTGATTGATATGTTAACTTTTTATGTTCCATTTTTTTTAGAAATGTAGGTATAACTGTTTCCCAATCTTCTTTTGAAAAGGTTTCTGTAAGATGAAATAAATCGTAAAAATCTCTTGGAGCGGTATAAGACCTTTGTTTTAAAGCTCTTAATTTTTCTGCAACCACTTCGTTAATACTATAACACATACATTGTTTTTCACCTGATAACCCATCTGAATACGGATGCATAATATCTAACTTTACCGTGTCTAACAACAGTATTTCATCGGTACTTACTTCCAGTTTTATTTTGGTTTGCCATCTAACAGGAGGTAATGGTCTTTGATTTTTAGAATGGTTGGCTCCCCAATATGTTATATATACTTGAAACCCTTTGGGTTCATCTTGAAATAGTAAAGGCTTTATTTTATCGACATTAAACTGAATGCCTGTTCTTTCTTCAGTTACTTTAGCTATGTTTTCCAGTGGTTTTTGCTCTAAAACAAAATTGGCGTCTATGGCTGTAAAATCCAAGTCTTCCGAAAAACGATAGTTTTCCATATAGCACTTGCGTAAACACGTTCCGCCTTTAAACACCAAATCATCTTTATAGTGGTCTACAAACACCGATAGGAAATGCCCTAATACATAATCTTTATCCACCGTATCGGGTGGTACTTTCCACTCTTGTGCTTTGTCTGTTATTTCGCGTTGCAGAATCATTTGATGAACTCCTTTAAACTTTTTATAATTGGCTAAAAAATGGCTCTTTTACGCCCACTTTTCGCCTTTTTTTCCTTCCGTAACACTGTTATGCAACTCAAAAAAAATCTCAATTGAACGCAAAATAGTTCATTTTCGCTTCAATCAAAAAAGATTAAAGGAGTTCAATACTCGGTTTGTGCCATGTTCAGGAGCTGTTCTTTGCTTACATTTAAACGTAATTTCCATTCGTTTACAAACTCACCTTGTTGTAAACCACCAGCATCCAGTAAACTATACCGTTTGTTTACTTGTGTTTTGGCATACTTAATAAAGCTTTGCAGCCCATTAGCATGGAACAGTTCTGCCAAAAACCCCAAACGTTTTGTAACCGCTATATGGTTATAGGCTTTTGTATATTCCATTAACTTGTTGTTGGTTAATTTGGCATTAGCAAAGGCTTTTATTACATCTGCAAAATCGCCTGCATAACGTGGTTGGTCAAAACAATCTACCAAGGTCATTTCAACATCGGTGAGTTTAAAACTATGGTCACCATAACCTTCTTCAATAACTCCAATGTTTTTAGAGTCTTTTACAGATACAAATTTTACGGTTGTACCCAAAATTTCGGTATCTCTTTTACGTTGGGTGGTTTTTATAAATATGGTGTTGGGGAAGCGTTCTGTTAAACCGTGGTAATGCAATGCCGACCAATAGGCCACAGCACTGTTGCTGCTTATAAAGGTTGCTAACGCATTTATATTGGTGTAATTGTTTAAAGCATATTTGCCACGTTCTATACGATATAGCAATTCTTTATCCACCAGATTTTCAAGAATTTCGTTAAGGTTTTCAAAGGTCTGGTTGACATCCTCTTCAATGGTGTGCATATTGAAATATAAAATTTCATACGCTTCCAGCAATTTCATGAATTGAAGCTGATTACCATCTAAATTTTTGGATATATACACACTATCTGCCATAACCTTTTGTGTAGCGATAAGACCTAAAAATTAGGTCTTTTTGTAACATGATTGGTAAAAGTATGAAAATAATTTTAAAGACGATAAGAAAACAAAAAATAAGTGCTTTTTGCCATGACCTTTTATGTTGCAAAGAACCCTAAAAATTGGGGTCTATTGTTACACGAGTGGTAAAGATACTGTTTTTATGCATTACTACATTTTTTTAATAGATACATTTTATCTTTTGTATAAACACAGGATTATAAATCATTTTAAAATGTATTAAAGTTATTGTATTCTGCTTGAGTAAGAGTAAACTCTGTATCAATTTGTAATACTTCAGAATAATTTAAATTATATAATTTATAAATATGAATATCTAATTGATTAATAAATACTTTATCATCCTCTGAATTAATATTTTTTTCATGTATTATAGATACCAAGTCTTCTATTTTCTTGGTGTTATTATTTATTTTTATTGGCAATTGCTTCATGTGATTGGGGTAAAAATGCGTACCATCATAAAGTAATTCATTAACATAAAACTTAATAAGTTTAGAATTTAAAATAGCTTGCAGGTATTTTAAAGAGAAATTTTTAGATGTGTTTATTTTTTTATTTGTTATCAATCTTTTTATTGTTATATACTCTACCTTTTGAAATTCAATCCATCTTGTCAAAACAACAACGGAGTCATTACAATAAAAACCGTTATTGTCATATATGAATCTTAATTTTCCTATATCACTTAAAGTACGAAGACCAACTAACTTTTCTATTTCAAAAAGTTCAATAAACATTGGATTATAAATAACATCAGGTCTATAATCAAGAAAAGAACTTCTGTTAATTAACCAATAACCCATATCTTTCCCTTCAAAATAGTTTTTGTATGTACCACGTTCATTTTCGTTATGAATAAAAGCCTCCTTTTTTAGTTTTAATTTTTCACTACTAGGTCTTAACCCATAATTAACCGAACAAATATCATCAACTCTTAAACAGTTTTGCTCTATTTTACTTAATAATTCAATCTTATCATTTGTTAAATTAATTCTGAAGTTATTGCTATCAGTATCGTTAAAAATATTTTGGTTGATATTTTTATAAACTTTATTTAAAAACAAGTGTTTATCGGTAAGTGAGTTAACATCGATAATATCAATCTCATTGTTTTTAGTAATTTCTTTTGTTATTTGGATAATGCACGTCCTAACGGTTGCTGCTTCAAATACATCATAATTAAAATTAACAATCTTATTTATCAATACTTCGTTAAGTTTTCAAGCGGCAATTTTGCCAAAACAGGAGAGTTGCCGT
>NZ_CAXBLF010000038.1:0-33003 GCF_963976535.1 uncultured Algibacter sp.
ATAAGTATCAAAATCATAAATTAAAAGTACTATGAAAATCAGCAAGCCCTAATTAATCTTTGTTCATTGGTTTGTTTTAATTGCTCACAACAACCAGCTAACGCAGTTCGGCTATGAGAACGAAGATACAAAAAGCCTGAAGGCAATTTGGTTTAGCAGGTTGATGGAATACATGCACCAAAATAGTGGGAGCAATGGAGTTGGTGAGTTGTTTTGTTCAGCTTTTCGCTGAATGTATTCCCTCGTTAAGTATATGATTAGTGCTCTTATCCCGAAAATAAGTCAGGATATAGTAAGTTATTTGTTACTGTTATCCCATAAATATAATTAATTTATTATTGAAATAAACAGCTACGAGCACTATTCATCCTCTGGAAAAGTAATATGTTGATACGCCCCTAAATCAGGTGAGCTTGTTCTATTCACATTTAAAATATCAAAAGGTACTTGGGCAGCAAAAGTAGCTAACCCTTTTTCATTAGCAGCAGAATCATCTCCAATTATGAGTTCATTTACCTCGACATCTTTAAAATTAGGATCTTCATTAAAAATGTTGCCCTCATATTTTAAGATGTCATTAAAATCATAATTTGCTCCTGTAAAGTTGTTGTTATTATCATCAAAACGAATTAAGCAATTAGTAAACTTAAAATTAAAAACTACTGAGGCATCTTCAATTTCATCTAAAAGAATTTCAGGGTTATCATTTCCGTAGATAATACAGTTGTTAAAATTTGCTTCAGTTAAATCTGCAATAGTGGCAACGTTGTTTTCATCTATGACAAAATTGTTGAGTAAAACAGCAGGGAATTGTCTAAATCCATTATTCCAATAATTTACAATAGTTGAGTGAGTAAAATTATATTTTCCGCCTAAAGTACCTGCAAAAGAGGATAAACCAGAATTATTAATAACCACATTTTCTCCGGTAATGGACGTATTTCTTCCTAAAAGTCCAAAACTACTTGAATTATAAACTTGTGTATTTGTTATGCTAAGTTTATCATTAGCTTCATTTGGATTTCCATCGGATAAAATACCAATGGTTGAATTTTTAATAGTGGCATAATTTATTGTGTTATTAATACTTCCGTCTAATAACCAAATGGTTCCCCATTGCCCTGGAACTTCAGAGAAATCAGGTTCTAAACGGTCACCTTCAAAAACCACTTCGTTTTCTAGTAAGTCGCGGTCGTTGCTATAAGCGCCATTCACATTAATGGATGCACCATTAGAAACGATGATTCCCGAGTTTTCATGAAAATGTAAACGAGAACCCGCTTCAATAGTTAAAGTTTCTCCATTTGGTACGGTAGCAAATCCATAGATTACATAGGGTTTTGCGCTGGTAAAAGCGAGTTCTGTTAGTAATAATTCTCGTCCTTGTAATTCAGTTTCAACCAATTCACCGCCAACATCGAGCGTTAAAGTTTCAACAACTTTTGTGGTATTATCTCTATCTGGATAAATAAAAACAGCATCTTGTACCAAGGTTACTAGTTCAACTTTTTGAAGATTAGAACCTGTATCAAATTCAATTTGATCAGTATATAAATAAGTCCCTTCAGGGTTAGGGAAGTTGTTAATGTCTATGGTCGATTCAACAAAAATAAACAAACTGTCTTTTGCTAATACTTCAATGTTATTAAAGCTTTTTCCAGCAATACCATCAACACTTAATCTGTAATTAGAAGTTTCGCCTAATGCTAACTGAACTGTAGGAATAGAAATATCATCATCACTTTTATTGTACACTTTTAAATTATAAGTGCTAGAACCAATGTTGGTAAAAACGGTATCTAAATACACGGTATCTTTTGAAAATTGTAAACTCCCAGTACTTGGAGAGAATTCAAAATCTTTACGACATGAACTCCAAAGTATTAAAAATCCTAGTGTTATAATAAAGTATAAATAACGTTTCATTGAAAGCAATAGTTTAAAGGCTAAAAATATAACTTTTGTAATTATGATTTAGTATGTTATTGGGGAATTAATCAAATAAATCGACAATTTCTAGTGGGATTCTTGATGGACGCTGCGTTTTTGTGTTCATAAAACACCATTTAGTTTCGGATTTGGCAAGTAGTTTGTTGGTGCTTGCGTTGTACATCTCAACAATGCGCGTATATTTAACGCCCTCTGCCTTAGCGATATAAGTTTTTAATTTAATAATGTCGTTTAAAAAAGCAGCACCCTTATACTCAATGAAATGAGAGAGTAAAAACCAACTATATTTAGTCTGCAATTCTACAGATGCTTTTGATTGCCAATGTGCTTTTGCTATGTCTTGAACCCATTGCACATAATGTACATTGTTTACATGGTTTAAATCGTCTATATGTTCTTTTGTAACTACTAAAGTTGTTTCGTATGTCTTCATTTTAAAAAGGAATGAGCTTATTTATGGGTTTTAACGAATGTTTTACACATATTTAATTAGTGAAGCACTCGTTTAGTATTGAATTAGATATTAATTTATTTTTAAACTCCATGTTATATCATAAGAGTGATTTGATTTTAGAACTTGTAAACCTATTTTATTATTGAAACTATCTGAAACTCCGGTGGTAGGTTCAATAGCAATGGCATTTACTTTTGGAGGGGTAAAGAGTTGCATGAAGTTATTTTCTTCTGAGGCATCAATTGTTAACTGATACTTAGGGGTATTAAACTTAATTTGATTAGATTTTAAAATCCAACAATCATCTAGTTGCTGATCTTTAATTTGAAATGTTTCAATAGGTTTAATATTTTCAATACCTGTTGTTATATTTCGATCTCCAATAATAAGTTTTTCCGTAGAGTCAAAACTTAATGAACTCTCATGAAGATTCTCGCTTAAAAAATAAGGATGCCATCCAACTGTAAAAGGAAATGGTTTAGAATCTGTATTTTTTACAATAAAATTTAAACTAACAGCATCTTGCGTGAACATATATGTTAATTGAATGCTATAGGTATATGGAAAACCCTTTGATTCATTATTCTCAACATACTCTAAAGTTATAGTAGCTGAATTGTTATCGGCCTTTTGCTTTAATACCTTAAAAGTTTTGTTGAAAACTAATCCATGAAGCGCATTATTTTCTTCTTGTTGATTGGTTTCAAATTGAAAGTCTCTCTCTTCATAAGTGTAAACACCGTCTTTTATTCTATTTGCAAAAGGGAATAAAATTGATGAAGCATAGGTGATATCGTAAGTTAGAGGTGCTAAGTTTTGTATTATAGCATGACCGTTTAAGGTTAATTCTTGCAGACTCGCACCGTCATTAAGGTGAATTTTAGCGTAAAGTTTATTTTTAGAGTTTTCAATTTCTAAAATATTTGAATTCTGTTGAAGCTTTATATCGTACATAGTTATATTTCTTTGCTATATCGTGCGTAATGAATTAATTATAAGTACTTTTTTTTATAATGAGTATTATTTGTACTAAAAACTCCCTGTTTATTTAAAAGTAAATTTTGCTAAAAGTATCATTTTTCTTTAAAGGTTATATGCGTAAATGTTTTGATTTTTAATAAATAAAAAAAATTAGTTAAATATATAATCATTTCTTTTGGTTAGATATATAGTTAATTTTATATTTGCACACCAGAAAACAGAAATGTTTTCTTTGAGGGCTCTTAGCTCAGCTGGATAGAGCACCTCCCTTCTAAGGAGGCGGTCGCAGGTTCGAATCCTGCAGGGCTCACAAAAGGCTTCACTAATTATAGTGGGGCTTTTTTGTTTAAGCTATTTTTGAAGTTATTAGTATGATTTTTTTATGATTGATATCAGTTGTAAAAAACATATAAATATCACCTCCATCTTTGATTCCTGATTTTTTTCTTATTTGTTGAACTGTCTCAGGGAAATTTCGAATAGTTATGTTGGCCTTAGTAATGGCTATTTTTTTAAGCTCCTTTTTATTATACTGAATTATCTTTTCTATCTTAAAAACTCGTCCAGGAAAATCAATAAGCGATTCACTAGTATATAAATGCGAATGTTTATGAAATTTAGAAACCTGTAATTGCTTTGATATTTGATTAAAAGCTCCAGCTTTTAAAATAGCAGCATTTGGCTCGTACAAATAGGTGAGTGGTAAGCTATATTTAGATTCGGTTTTCTTTTCTTCTTCCAAATTAAATTTAAAATAGTCTTTGTCTTTTTTTATAAGATTTACAGTTTCTATAGTAATACTTCCTTTAAAACCAACTTCCAAAACCCAGAGCAATTCTTTAACTTCATTATTAACAGCAACAACATGAATGTTCTTTACGCATTTTAATTCATTAATACCAAGAGATATATCTAACAATGGCGATGTTTTAATCATGATATTTTTAGAGTGCTTAAAAAGCACATCTAAATGTTCTGGAACATTTGGTAAACAATCCTTTAAAAAGAACACTTTTCCTTTACTGTCGTGTCGTCTTGAAGGGTCAATATATATCCAATCATAGGTTTGAGATGAATTTTTTAAATATTCAACACCATCCGTTTGAATAGTATCAATATTTTGAACATTTAATTGATTAAAATTATGCTTAACAATTTCTGAGAGCGTTTCATTTATCTCGCAATGCTTTACTGTTTTAAACTGCCTAGAAAAGTAAAAACAATCAACACCAAAACCACCTGTTAAATCAATAATAGAATCACCTTCTAATAATTCCGATTTATATTTTGCTGTAGTTTCGGAAGACGTTTGCTCAATATTTAGTTTGTTTGGGAAGTAAATATTTTTAGTAGAAAACCAAGTAGAGAGTTTAGTTTTACTTCTTTTTTTAGCTTCAATTTGTTCGATAATTGATTTAGTGTCCACTTCTGAAAATGCGATTCCTTTTAGTAATAAAGAATTGACATTAGAATCTAAATTTAAATTTATAAATTCTTGAATTTTAGTATTTAAGATAGCTTTATTCAAAATAAAACTTAAAGGTCTTTAGTGAGTTTTTTTACAATCTTATTTTCAGATAAAAATGCTTTTAGAATAACTTTTAGAGCAGTATAAGCAGGCACAGCAATTATTAAACCAATAACACCAAACAAAATGCCTGTAATTAAGATAACCAAGAAAATTTCAAGAGGATGCGATTTTACACTTTTTGAGAAAATGATAGGCTGACTTCCAAAATTGTCAACCAATTGACCAATCATAAAAACTATAAATACCCAGAATGTTTTAGGCAAAATAACATTACTAAATGATTCTCCAAGGTTGCTTGTCATAGTTAGAGTAAGCATTAAAAACATTCCTACTAATGGACCAACGTATGGAATTAAGTTTAAAAGCGCACATAAAAAAGCAATCACAATAGCATTTTCAACACCAATAATAAGTAACCCAATGGTATAAATAATGAATAGAATTAGTATTTGAAATATAAGACCCACAAAGTATCTAGAAAGTAAATCTTTGATTTTTGTAGAGGATGTTTTCCATCGAGATTCTTTATTATCTGGTATAAATGTTAAAATTCCATTTTCAAATAACCTACTGTCTTTTAAAAAGAAAAATGATATAAATAATACTGAAAATAATCCAATACTAAAGCTGCCTAAACCACTAATTACCGAGTTTAAAAAATTGGGTATTAATGAAAAATCTATTTTAGAAAGTAAGTTAGATTCTTTTAAAGATTGCTCTACATCTATTTGATGTAAATCAAAGTACGTTATAATTTCGCTATATAGATTTTCAATGTTTGTTTGAAGTTCTTCAATATTTAATAAGGATAAATTTTGTCCTTGTTTTATAACTAATGGAATGAATAGACCAACTAAACCAATAAATATTCCTAATAAAAGTACCATGGCTACAATAACTGCAATGGTGTTTTTAAATTTTAATCTGCGTTCTAAGAATAAAACAATAGGTCTGCCAATTAAAGAAATTACTGCAGCTATGGCTACATAGCCAATTACAGATTGTATTTGGTATAAAAAGAAAAGCAATAAAGCGATGCCCAATATGATACCAATAGCTTTTAAAATACCGTTAGAGATGGCGTTAGAATTCATAAAGTAAATATAGGAATTGTTTATAAAAGCTGTTTAGTTATTTCATATAATGCAATATTGGTGGCTTGTACTACGTTCATACTACTATTTTGCCCAAACATTTCAATATGAATGATAGCATCCGAGAGATTTAAAATATGTTCTGAAACACCAAAATTTTCATCACCAATAATTAATGCGATTGGTTTTTCTGTTGAAAATTGAAAACTGTGAATGGCGCGACTTACGTTTGTTATTTCTAATGAAATGATTTGATAGTTTTTGTTTTTTAAATCTTCAACTACTTTTGAAGCATCATTTTTAATTTCATAACGCACTACTTTTTCTGTAGCTCTCGAGGTTTTTGCCATTTTTCGACCTAACAAAATATTATCACCACAAAGAAAAAGTTTTTCAATTCCAAAAGCATCAGCGATTCGAAATAAGCTTCCAATGTTTGGTGCATTGGTAACATTATCACAAATTAAAGTGATTGGAAAGGTATGTTTTTTGAAGTTGGTATTGTAATGGGTGAGTTGCAATTGATTTACTATTTTTGACTTATGATTTACGAATTACAATCGAAAATTGTAAATCGTAATTCTGAAATTAATTTAGTTTTCAAAAGCATATTTCACAATATTAGCACCCATTTTAAGCGCTTTTTCTCTAACATCAGCAGGGTCGTTATGGACTTCGGCATCTTCCCATCCATCTCCTAAATCACTTTCGTAAGTGAATAATAATATGAGTCTGTTTTCCTGAAAAAGCCCATATGCTTGAGGACGTTTTCCATCATGTTCATGTATTTTTGGTAAACCGTTTGGGAATTTATATTCAATATTAAAAATAGCATGATTTTTAGGTAATTCAACTAAATCTTTATCTGGAAATACTTTTTTAAGTTCTTTTGTTATATAAGGTTCCATACCATAGTTGTCGTCAATATGTAAAAACCCACCAGAAATTAGATAATTACGTAAGTTTTCGGCATCGGTTTCGCTAAAAAACACATTGCCATGACCAGTCATGTGCAGAAATGGAAACTGAAAGATATCAGAGCTACCAACTTCAACCGTTTGAGGTTTAGGATTTATTTTAGTGTTGATGTTCTCATTGCAAAATTTAATAAGATTTGGCAGAGCAGTAGGGTTGCCATACCAATCACCACCACCTTTGTATTTTAAAATGGCTAAATCCTGTGTGTAAGAGAATATAGAAAATAGACAAAAGAATAAAGAGATAATTAATTTCATTAAATAAATTATTGCCCATTATGGGCTTCGTTTGTAAAGGCTACTGAATGACAGGCCACTATAGCGGCAGTTTCAGTGCGTAATCTTGTTTCTCCCAAAGTTACAGGAATAAAATTATTTTTAAGTGCTTCTGTTATTTCTTTAACAGAAAAATCACCTTCTGGTCCAATTAAAATAGTAATATCTGTTTTTGGGTTTAGTTGTTGCTTTAAAGATTTTCTGTCGGTTTCTTCACAATGCGCAATAAAAAGATCACTTTCAAAATCTTGATTTATAAAGTCTTGAAAGGAAATCGCGTTATTCAGTTTTGGTAAATAGCAATTTAATGATTGTTTCATAGACGATTGTAAAATACGCCCAAAACGTTCCGGTTTAATCAGTTTTCGTTCACTATGATCGCAAATAATTGGGGTGATGCTGTCTATCCCAATTTCGGTAGCTTTTTCTAAAAACCATTCGTAGCGGTCGTTCATTTTTGTTGGAGCAACGGCCAGATGCAATTTATAGCCTCGCTTTGGTTGAAGTTCTTTTGAAATAATTTTAGCAACACATTTATTGATATTTGGCACAGAAATTTCAGCAGTAAACAACCAACCTTCACCATTTGTAATATGCAACGTGTCACCAATGTTTTTGCGTAATACTTTAACAATATGTTTACTTTCTTCTCTTTCAAAAGTAAATTGTGTCGTATTTTCGTTTATATCTGGACTATAGAAAAGTTGCATTATTCTTTGGTTTCAACAATTTTTAAAACTTCAATTTCTGAAATATCTTTTGGTTCATGAGTTTTTAAAACCACATAGTACCAATTTTTAGAAGGAATGTCAATAGTGAAAACCGCATTCAATTCATGATTTTCGTTAACAACTTCATTTTCAAAATCGGAATGCATATCACTTTTTAGGAACCAACCTAAATCACCACCTTTATTAGCATTTTCATCCATAGAATACTGTTTTGCTAAAAAGCCAAATGGAGCACCTTCATGATATTGAGCTATTATTTTATCTCTGAGTTTATCAATTTCCTTAGCGCCGTATTTAGTCCCATCTAAATAGATGTAAGCTACTCTATAGTACGTGTTTTTAGTTTTTTTAATAACTTTATAAAACGTTTTTTCAAACTCGTTTTCATTAACTCTTGTTTCTCCAATACTTAGCGTAAAGAGTTCTTTTGCTAAAATAGTTTTGTGCTTTTCTTCATTAAAAGTAATTAATTTATTATTTTTTGAGTTTTTAGCTTCTAAATAGCCTTCAACTTGCTCTGGTGTTTCAAGAATTTGAAGTTCCTCTTTTGTTGAAGTTTGAGCCGTAAAAATTGATGTTGTGCCAATAAAAAATAGAATAAGTAAGTTTTTAAACATATTGTAGGTTTTAAATTCAATTTCAAATTTAAGTGTATTGATAAAACCTGAGGGTATTGTAAAAATAAGTTTTTAAGAATGTGTTGTTTATAACTTTGAATCTAGAAAATATTAGTGGCTACCTAAATCTTCAACCGAGCCGAAGCCACAACATCCTGTTCAGCAAAATCACCTTCTAAGAACTTTAAATAACCAACAATAGCAATCATAGCAGCATTATCGGTGGTAAATTCAAATTTCGGGATGTAAGTTTTCCAACCAAATTTTTGTTCTCCATCTTTTAAAGCTTGTCGTATTCCAGAATTAGCAGAAACGCCACCACCAATAGCAATATGTTGTATTCCAGTTTGCTTTGTTGCAAGTTTTAATTTGTCAATCAAAATACCAATAATAGTATATTGAATAGAGGCACAAATGTCATTTAAGTTCTCTTGAATGAAATTAGGATTAGCTTTAACTTCTCGCTGAACAAAATAAAGCACCGCAGTTTTAAATCCAGAAAAGCTAAAGTTTAAACCATCAACTTTTGGTTTTGTAAATTGAAATGCCTTTGGATTTCCCAATGCTGCGCGTTTGTCAATTTCTGGTCCAGCCGGATACCCCAAACCTAAAATTTTTCCACTCTTATCGAAAGCTTCACCAACGGCATCATCAATAGTTTCTCCAATTACAGTCATGTCAAAATAGTTATCTACTCTAACAATTTGCGTATGCCCACCAGAAATGGTCATAGCTAAAAACGGAAAGGGTGGTTTTTCAAAACCATCTTCATCAATAAAATGTGCCAAAATATGCCCTTGCATGTGGTTCACATCAATTAAAGGAATCTTTAAACCATAGGCCAAAGATTTTGCAAATGATGTTCCTACCAGTAAACTCCCCATTAATCCGGGACCTTTGGTAAAGGCTATCGCATTTAATTGTGCTTTACTAATACCTGCTATTTTTATGGCTTGATGCACCACAGGAACAATATTTTGCTGATGCGCCCTAGAGGCTAATTCTGGTACAACACCACCATATTCAGCATGTATTTTTTGGCTTGCAACAACATTGCTTAAAATGCGTCCGTTGTGCATTACAGAAGCCGCTGTATCATCGCAAGACGACTCAATTCCAAGAATGTAAATATTTTGTGAAGACATTAATAAATTTTAGGCACAATAATTGTTAATTTTGAAAAAGAATAGACATCTCAATCGTTACTTTTACGCGTAACTACAAAAGTAGTTTATTCTTAATAAAGTTATAACTTTAAGGGCATCAAAAAATTTCTAAAAATACTATCAAAAATAGCAGGTATTCTGTTATTGTTATTCATCATATTGGTGTTAATGCTGTCTATTCCTGCTGTTCAGACAAGTCTAGGTAAACGTTTAACAAAAATGTTGAATGAAGACTTTAAAACCAATATTAACATTGATCGAGTTAGTTTGCAATTTAATGGCGATGTAGAAATTAAAAATATTTGCATTGAAGATTACAAAAAAGATACGCTTATAAGCATTAAAGAACTTAATACGTCTATTTTAAATTTCAGAAATTTATATAAAGGAAATTTAGAATTTGGTGATATTGATATTGAAAAACTCATATTTAATATCAAAACCTATGAAGGTTCCTCTGAAACAAATCTTGATATTTTTGTAAATAGATTTGAAGATGATAACCCAAGAACTGGGAAAAGCAGTTTTTTATTATCCTCAAGTGATGTTTCTATTTATGATGGGGTTTTTTCGCTATCAGATGAAAATCGAGAAACCATAAATGTGCTTCATTTTGATGATTTAAATATTAATGCTACCAACTTTCTTATAAACGGTAGCGATGTAAGTGCTAGAATAAACACCCTGTCATTTAAAGATAGTAGAGGGTTGGTTATGAAAAATATGATGACCAACTTTGCATATACCTTGCAAGACATGACATTCGCTAATCTCCAAATAAAAACTCCTGGTTCTGTTTTAAAAGGTGATTTAAAATTTTCTTATGAACGAGAAGATTTACAATATTTTGTTGATAAGGTACAAGTAGCTGCGAGTTTTAAAGACTCAAGCGTTTTATTAGATGAGCTCAATACATTTTATAATGAATTTGGAGTTAATCAACACGCAAAATTTAGTGCAGACTTATCTGGCACTTTAAACGATTTGCACACAAGTAATTTAAAGTTAAATACAAACTACACTACAAGAGTTTCTGGTAATATCAATTTTAAAAACTTATTTAACAAAGAAGCTGATAATTTTTATATGAATGGACATTTCAGCAATCTATCTTCAACATATAAAGATTTAAAAGCATTATTGCCAAACGTTCTTGGGGAAGCCATACCAACAGCTTTTGATCGATTGGGTTATTTTACCATAGTTGGAAATTCTCAAGTAACATCTTCAAAAGTTATAGCAGATATTGAAATTGATACCGAGTTAGGTTTTGTTGATTCAAATTTAGAAATCACAAAAATCAATGATATTGATAATGCTGATTATAAAGGTAAAATAATTTTTAAGGAGTTTGATTTTGGTATATTTTTAAATGATCCAAACGTAGGAATCGGGTCTTTAGATTTTGATGTTAATGGAAAAGGGTTTATTGCTGAAAATGTAGATACTAAAGTAAAAGGAGATATTTTTCAATTGGTTTATAATAACTATAATTATCAAAATGTAAAAGTAGCAGGTAACGTAAAAAATAGAATTTTTGATGGAAACCTAAACGTGAATGATAAAAACCTTCAACTAAATTTTACAGGTTTAGTAGATTTTTCAGAAGCAGTAAGAAAATATGATTTTGAAGCTGTAGTTGATTATGCTAATCTAAACACGCTTAATTTTATAAAGAAAGATAGTATATCTATTTTTAAAAGTAAGGTTAAAATGAATATGAATAGTAGTAGTCTTGATGATGCTTTTGGTAAAATAGCATTCAGCAACACAATGTATAAAAACGAAAATGACACCTATTATTTTGAAAAGTTTGATGTGTCCTCTCACTTCGAAAAAGATATGCGTTTTGTAGAATTCAATTCTCCAGATATTATTCAAGGAGCATTTAAAGGGCGCTTCTTTATGAAGGATTTAAAAAAGTTGTTTGAGAATTCTATTGGACATATATATACAAATTATATCCCGCATGAAGTTGATAGCAACCAGAGTATAGACTTTAACTTTAGAATTTACAATAAAATTGTTGAAGTTATTTATCCTGAGATAGAACTTGCGAAAAACACCTTCATTAGAGGGCGAGTGGAAAGTGACGAGAAGAATTTTAAACTAACTTTTAAATCGCCTAAAATAAAATTCTTAGATAATTTCGCCAATAATATTGAATTACAAGTGGATAATAGTAACCCATTATTTAATACTTATATAGAAATTGATAGTTTGAACACTAAATATTATGATGTTTCAAAGTTTAATTTAATAAACGTTACTGTAAATGACACCTTATTTATGCGTTCTGAATTTAGTGGAGGAAAACGTAATAATGATGTTTTTAATTTAAGTTTTTATCATACCATAAATGATGAAAACGAATCGGTGGTTGGCTTCAAACAATCTGATGTTACCATAAAAAATAACAAGTGGTATATTAATGAAAACCAAGATAAGTTTCACAAAATATCCTTTGATAAGAAGCTTACAAAATTTAAAGTTGATAAGTTTAGGGTTAATCATAACAACGAAGAAATTAAACTGTCCGGGTTTGTTAAAGATTCTACACAAAAAGATATCAAGTTAAATTTCACAAACGTTGATTTAGCTAAAATAACACCAGATATAGATAGTTTATCCCTCGCAGGGAATGTTAATGGTAAATTAGATGTATTACAAAAAAACGGAAGCTATCTTCCAAATTCAACCATTGTTATTGACGATTTTATGGTTAATGATTTCTTGTTAGGCTCTTTTGATGCTACCATAACGGGGAATGAATCACTCACCAATTATAGTGTAGATGCTACCATTAAAAATGATATAACAAGATCCTTTGGCGCAAAAGGGAATATTTTTGTTTCAGGAAAGCAATCAACAATTGATGTAACACTTGATTTTAATGCGTTTAATTTGTTCCCGTTAAATCCACTATTGGATGGTGTTCTGTCAGATATTCGAGGTGAAGCTAATGGTAATGTTAAAGTCGTTGGAGATCTTAGAAAACCAGATATAAACGGGGATTTAATTCTCAAGAATGGAGGTTTAGGAATTCCCTATCTTAATGTGGATTATGATTTTAATACCAATGCTTCAGTAACCTTAAAAGACCAAAGTTTTATTTTTAATAACGTAAGATTAACGGATACAAAGTATAGTTCTAAAGGCTTATTAAATGGCACTCTAAGTCATGTCAATTTTTCAAATTGGAACTTAGGCTTAAATATTACAACACCTCGCTTATTAGTTTTAGATACAGAAGAATCTGAAGAGTCACTCTATTATGGTACAGGTTTTATAGGAGGAAGAGCAAGTATTTATGGGCCTACCGAGCAATTAGTTATAAGTGTTGTTGGAGAAACTAAACGAGGTACAGTATTTAAAATCCCTTTGAGTGATGCTGAATCGTTTGGTGATAATACATACATTCATTTTATAACAAAAGAAGAAAAAGAAGCCAGAAAGAAAGGAGTAGAAGTTGTCTTCGAGGAAATAAAAGGACTTGAACTTGCCTTTGATTTAGATGTTACTGAGGATGCTGAAGTTGAAATTATTATAGATAAAGATACAGGACATTCATTAAAAGGACGAGGAATAGGAGGTCTTTTAATTGAAATAAACACAAACAATAAATTTAATATGTGGGGAGATTTTGCGGTATTTGAAGGCGTTTATAATTTTGCTTATGGTGGCATAATCCAAAAGGAATTTATAGTGCAGCCTGGAGGTACCATTGCTTGGGAAGGCGATCCGCTTGACGCCATAATTAACATGCGTGCCATATATAAAACACAGGCTAATCCCTCACCTTTGTTAGATAATCCTATTAATAGAAGCATCCCTGTAGAATTAAACATTGCTATTACTGGAGATTTAGAACAGCCAAAACCTGAATTTAGTTTTGAATTCCCTAATGTAAATTCAACAATAAAATCAGAGCTTAATTACCGTTTAGAATCTAAAGATGAACGAGATACTCAAGCACTATTTTTAGTATCAACAGGTTCTTTTTCAAGTGGTCTTAATGCTTTAAACGCCTCAGGTACTATTGCTGAACGTCTTAATGGTATTATTAACGGTATTTTCACTTCTGATGATAGCAAAGTTAATGTAGGTTTAAATTATGAAGCAGGACAAAATAGACCGGATTATCAAACTGATGATCGGTTTGGGGTAACCTTACAAACCCAAATTAGCGACCGTGTTTTAATAAATGGTAAAGTTGGTGTGCCAGTTGGTGGAGCAACAGAAACTGTAATTGCTGGTGATGTTGAAATTGATTTTCTACTTAATGAAGAAGGAACACTTACTGCAAAAGTATTTAATAGGGAAAATAGTATTAGAAATTTTGGCGAAGCAATAGGTTATACTCAAGGTGTTGGTCTTTCATATAATGTAGATTTTGATACGTTTAAAGAACTTATTAGGAAGCTCTTTAAAAAATCTAAAAAAGTAGAAACAGCTACAGAAGAATCTACACAAAAAGAAGCCAAAAAATCTACTCCAGAATATATTTCATTCAAGTCTTCTTCAAAAAAATAGTAGCTTTTTTACACTGTTTTTCACACCATTAACTTTTTTTTATCAACTAAAACGTTATAGTTTTAAGAGTACTGGTAATTTACTGTAAATGCTATAGATATATGAGTTTTGTTTAGTAATTTTACCTTATTAAATATAGAAATTAATGTCGAAGGCGATAAAAAAAATAGCAGTTTTAACCTCTGGAGGTGATTCTCCAGGAATGAATGCAGCCATTCGTTCTGTAGTTAGAACATGTGCGTATCATAATATAGAATGCGTAGGTGTATACCGTGGATATGAAGGCTTGATAGAAGGCGATTTCAAACAAATGGATGCCCGAAGTGTAAGAGGAATAATAAATAAAGGAGGCACCATTTTAAAATCAGCACGATCTAAAGAATTTAGAACTAAAGAAGGAAGGCAAAAGGCTTTTGAGAAATTAGTACAAAATGAAATTGAAGGTTTAGTGGTTGTTGGTGGAGATGGATCGTTTACTGGAGCTATGATATTTAATGAGGAGTTTGGTTTTCCAGTTATGGGAATTCCAGGTACCATTGATAACGATATTGTCGGTACATCACATACACTTGGATTTGATACCGCTTTGAATACTGTGGTTGATGCTATTGATAAAATTCGAGATACAGCAAGTTCACATAACAGATTATTCTTTATTGAAGTTATGGGGCGCGATGTTGGTCATATAGCACTTAATGTTGGTATAGCAGGTGGAGCTGAAGAGATTTTAATACCAGAAGAAGATTTAGGTTTAGATAGATTGGTAGATTCATTAAATAAAAGTAGAACCTCTGGAAAAACATCTAGTATAGTTATTGTAGCTGAAGGCGATAAAATAGGAAAAAATATTTTTGAGCTTAAAGACTATGTTGACGAAAATATGGAAGGCTACGATGTAAGAGTATCAGTTCTTGGTCATATGCAACGAGGAGGAAGCCCTTCGTGTTTTGATCGTGTGCTGGCAAGTAGAATGGGCGTGAAAGCTGTAGAGTCTATGTTAGAAGGAAAAACAAACTTCATGGTAGGTTTGATAAGTGGTAATATGGAATTAACACCATTAGAAATGGCTATAAAAGGAAAAACAAAAATAAATTTAGAATTATTGCGTGTCTCAGATATCATGAGCATTTAACATTTATAAACAAGAATATGTCAAAATTAAAATTAGGAATTAACGGATTTGGTAGAATAGGTAGAATTGCTTTTAGAGTAGCAGCTTCAAGACCAGATATTGAAGTAGTAGGAATAAACGATTTGTTAGATGTAGATCATTTAGCTTATTTATTAAAGTTCGATTCTGTTCACGGGCAGTTTGATGGAACTATTTCAACCAACAACGGTAACTTAGTTGTTAACGGAAAAGAAATAAGAATTACTGCAGAGCGTAACCCTGAAGATTTAAAATGGGATGCCGTTGGAGCGGAGGTTGTTTTAGATTGTACAGGTATCTTTACAAGTATAGAAGGTGCTGGTAAGCACATTAAAGCTGGAGCTAAGAAGGTTGCTATTTCTGCACCATCTGCAGATGCGCCAATGTTTGTAATGGGAGTAAACCATAAAGACATTACTGCTGCTGATACTATTGTATCTAACGCGTCTTGTACAACTAACTGTTTAGCACCATTAGCTAAAGTAATTAACGATAAATTTGGGATTGCAGAAGGTTTAATGACAACTGTTCATGCGGCTACTGCAACACAATTTACAGTTGATGGACCATCTAGAAAAGATTACAGATTAGGTCGTGCATCTTTAAATAACATTGTACCAGCTTCAACTGGAGCAGCTAAAGCTGTTGGGAAAGTAATTCCTGAATTAAACGGAAAATTAACAGGTATGGCTTTCAGAGTACCTACTGTTGATGTATCTGTTGTAGATTTAACGTGTCGTTTAGAAAAAAGTGCCTCTTGGGATGAAGTTAAAGCGGCCTTAAAGGATGCTTCTGAAAATGAATTAAAAGGTGTTTTAGGCTATACTGAAGAAGGTGTAGTATCACAAGATTTCGTGTCTGAGCCAAGAACAAGTGTATTCGATGCTAACGCAAGTATGGCATTAAATGATAATTTTGTAAAATTAGTATCTTGGTATGATAATGAGTTTGGATATTCAACTAAATTAGTTGATTTAGCTCAACATATAGGTTCTATATAGTAAATTATTAATATATTTCCATAGCATTAATTTGTTGATTAATGCTATGGATTTTTTTTAGTGAAACTCTATTTTGATAAATTTATAAAATGAAATCAAAATAGAAAGTTGAACTAATCCCGATTATCATCGGGATCTTACTTTTTAATGTTTCGTTTTTTTTATTTAAAATTTACGTGATGTTATTAATCTTTTAACTCTATTACTTATGATTTTAATTGTTGATAGTGGTTCTACAAAATCAGATTGGTTAGCTGTAGATAATAACGGAAATAAATTATTGGAAAAGATTCGTACTAAAGGTCTTAACCCTGCAATTCTTGCAGAAAAAAAGCTAGTGAAAAGAATTAAAAAGAGTAATGATTTAAAGAATAATAGTGAGAAAGTAACTCACGTCTTTTTTTATGGTGCAGGATGCGGAACTGAAAATGCCAGAGAACTTTTAGTAACTGTTTTAAAAAGTATATTTATTAATGCACATATAGAAGTTAATGAAGATACTTTAGCTGCAGTATACTCTACTATAAATCACCCTAAAGAAGCAGCAGTTGTATGTATTTTGGGTACAGGTTCTAACTGTAGTTATTATGATGGAGAGGTGTTACATCAACGTGTAAAATCTCTAGGGTATTCACTAATGGATGATGCTTCAGGTAACTATTATGGCAAACAACTTATTAGAGATTATTATTTTAATCACATGCCAGAAAATGTAAAATTGGCTTTTGGTAGTAAGTATAATATGGATGCAGACTTCATTAAATACAATTTGTATAAGCAACCTAGTCCTAATGCATATTTAGCTAATTTTGCAGAGTTTATGTTTTTGCATAAAGATTCAGAGTACACCATAAACCTTATTAAAAAAGGTGTTAGATTATTTGCTAATAATATGATTATGCAGTTTAAAGAGGAACTAAAAACAGTTCCTGTTCATTTTGCAGGTTCTATAGCTTATTTTGCACAAAAAGAAATTAATGAAGTGGCAGACGAAATGGGCTTTAAAGTTGGTAATTTTGAACGCAGACCAATTGATGGCTTAGTGCCTTTTCATACAAAAGACTTATAATTTCTAGCAATAATATCTTGTGCTAAAGCATTTAGCAATATATATATCCAATCAAGAGAATAAAAATAGGCTCTTAAATAAAATTACTTCTGGAGAACTTATTAAAGAGTTATTCCATTTAAACGGAGGGGTTTTTTCTGAAATAGCTTTAAATAAGTTTATAGAAGAAGAAATGCGTCACGGACATTTTGATGTTCAAACCATAACCAAAAACAGCCTTATAAATTCGTCTGAAGGTGAACGTAAAAAGGCATTACTAAGCCATATTCTATCACAAAATCCTGATTATATCATATTAGATAATGTTTTTGATTCTCTTGATATAAAATCTCAATCAGAAATTAGAAATAAACTCATTCAATTAAGCGATGAATTACTGATAGTTCAAATTACAACTAGAAAACGAGATATTTTACCATTCATAAAAGAGCGGTTTGTTCTAAAAGACAGTAAGCTCTTGCGGTTAGATATTACTAAAAATTTCAAGAAAACCTCAGAGAATTTTATTGGGAACATCCCTAACCCCTATAAATTAAAAAATAAAAACTTTAACACTTTAGTAAAACTAAAAAATGTGAGTGTTAGCTATGGAGAAAGACCAATACTAAAGGATATTTCTTGGGAAATAAAGCCAAATGAATTTTGGCAACTAATTGGGCCTAATGGTTCAGGAAAGAGTACTATTTTAACACTGATTTCTGGAGACAATCCAAAAGGGTTTTTACAAGATATGACTCTATTTGGGATGAAAAAGGGTAGTGGAGAAACGGTTTGGGATATTAAAAAACATATTGGTTTCTTTTCATCCGAAATGTTACGTGGTTTTAAACGTTCAGATACTATCGAAAATATGATTATTTCGGGTTTTCTCGATTCAATTGGACTTTATAAATGCCCTACTGATGTTCAAATTGGTATAGCGCAAGAATGGTTACATGTATTAAATATGTTTCAGTTAAAAGATGAAAGTTTTCAGTCTTTATCAAACGGACATAAAAGACTGGTTTTAATTGCAAGAGCTATGGTAAAACATCCACCATTATTAATATTAGATGAGCCTACCAATGGGCTTGATGACAATGATTCAGAGTTATTATCAAAATTAATTAATAAAATTTCAGAAGAAACTAATACGGCTATTATTTATGTTTCGCATAGAAAAGAGTTGCATATAAGCCCCAATTATATCTATAAATTATTTCCAAATAAAACAGGTTCAATAGGTAAAATACTTAAAACCAATTAGCGCTTAAATACTTTTTTTAGTATAAACCGTATTCTCCTGTTCGGCAACCCTTATAAATGTAGTGCGTTTAGTCAATTCTTTTAATCTGGCAGCACCTACATAAGTACATGTGCTTCTTAATCCACCTAAAATATCTTGCAAAGTATTTTCAACTGTGCCTCGGTAAGGTACTTCAACTGTTTTTCCTTCACTAGCTCTATATTCAGCAACACCTCCAACATGTTTTTCCATGGCAATTGATGAACTCATACCATAAAAGTGTTTATAAGATTTACCGTTTTTCGTAGTCAATTCTCCTCCACTTTCATCATGTCCAGCTAGCATGCCTCCTAACATTACAAAATCGGCTCCAGCACCAAATGCTTTTGCGATGTCTCCCGGAGTTGCACAACCACCATCACTAATAATCTGCCCACCTAAACCATGTGCAGCATCTGCACATTCAATAATTGCAGATAGTTGAGGATAACCAACTCCGGTTTTTATACGCGTAGTACAAACGGACCCTGGTCCAATACCAACTTTAATTATGTCCGCACCAGAAAGTAATAACTCTTCAACCATTTCACCAGTAACCACATTGCCAGCAATAATTACTTTTTCTGGATATTGTTTTCTAGTTTGCTTTACAAATTCAGCAAAATACTCTGAATACCCATTGGCAACATCTATACAAATGAATTTTAATTTTGGATTTAATTTAATTATTTCTGCAAGCTTTATTGCGTCATGTTCGCTAATACCAATGCTTACAGCAATATAATCTTCAATACCTTTTGGAGAATTTTTAAGAAACTTACACCATTCAGCAATAGAATAATGCTTGTGTATGGCAGTAAAAAGTTTGTTCCTTGATAATGCTTTTGCCATTTCAAAAGTGCCAACGGTGTCCATATTTGCTGCTATAATTGGAACACCTTCCCATGTTAATGAGCTGTGTAAAAATTTAAAATTACGATCTAAGTTGACATCTGATCTGCTTTTTAAGGTTGACCGTTTTGGACGTATCATAACGTCCTTAAACCCTAATTTTATATCGTATTCAATACGCATTTTTATGATATGTTTTAGTTCTTATTAGAATTTTAAATTCATAATAAATATAAGACTTAATACCCATAATACTTTTGTTAATTAATATAATTATAGATATGTTTGTTAAAAAGCATCTTTTAATGAAGATTTTCCCTAAATCTATTAAACACATAAAAATGAAAAAGAAATTATCCTTTTTCATTTTTATTTCTATAGCGGCTATATTACTTATTGGATACTTTTTTCTAGAAAAAAAAATATACGCCCAAAGTGCTGCTATTTTCTTGTTCATATTGGCTATTATTCAAGTGCTAGCTTTACAATTTTTTTTAAAGAACCAGTTGAAAAATGAGGTTGTTAAAACCAATTTAAAACTAAGAATAGATGAGCTGAAGGAGAGTTTAGAAATTGCTGAAGAATTGGTAAACCATAAATCTATTTATTTAGAGAACATGAGTTATGAAGTGCGTACACCACTAAATACGGTTTTAGGGATGTTGAATATGCTAAAACAAACGGACTTAAATAGTGATCAAATAGCTCAAGTTGAAATCGCTGAATACTCTTCAAAACACTTATTACAGTTGGTTAATATGGTAACTGATAATGTTAAAGTTAATGAAGGAAAGCTAGAATTGAACTTAAAAACAGTCGATTTAAAAACCAATTTATCTAAGCTTTTTAAAGTCTTTGAATATCAAGCTTGGGAAAAAGGCTTGGAATTTGAGTACAAATTTATATCTGAAGACAAAGGCAAATTCTTGGTATTAGGCGACTCTTCCAGAATTCAGCAGGTATTAATTAATTTGATAAATAATGCTATAAAATTCACTAATACTGGAAAAATATCGATTATTGTAGATCAATCTGTTGGTATTGATAACGACCAATTCATCACCTTTTATATCAAGGATACTGGAATAGGAATGAAACCAGAAGATGCCAAACGTATTTTTAAAAACCCTCAAGGCGTTTATAATAATTCTATAAAGAAAGATTATAGAGGAAGTGGCATGGGGCTTTCAATTTCCCATAATCTAGTAGAACTCATGGGAGGCGAACTTAAATTAGAAAGTAAAGAAAATGAAGGCTCTACATTCTATTTTAGTTTACAGTTAAAAAAGACATTAAAGATTAAACCTGTTGAAGAAGTTCAACAACCTATTTTATCTGATAAGTTTAGTGTTTTAGTTGCTGAAGATAACAGGATGAATCAAAAAGTAATAAAGTTTCTTTTAGAGAAACAAGGAGTAGACTGTACGTTTGTAAAAAATGGATTAGAAGCTGTAGAACTTTATAAAATATTAGATTTTGATATGATTTTTATGGATATATACATGCCAGATATGGATGGATATGAAGCTACAAAATTTATTAAGGAAACTGATAAATATACAAACAATAAAACACCTATTATTGCGGTTTCAGCTAGTGCGTTTGAGAAGGATATTGAAAAAGCAAAACATGCTGGTATCGATGATTTCTTAGCAAAACCAATTGAGGTTGCAAAATTAAAAAAGTTATTAATGAAATTCGCTAAAACGAACACTTCTGCTTAGTGGTTATGTAATGCTATTTCAACTTTTATTTGACATTAAAATATAGATTTTCGGTTTTGAATTTATTTGTAGTGATATCGAACTCGCTTTATTTTATAGCAATCACACTAATTTCAACATTAACATTTTTTGGTAATCTTGCTACTTGTACGGTTTCTCTAGCGGGCGCATTAGCATCATCAAAATAGCTGCCATAAACTTCATTTATTAATCCAAAATCATCCATATTACTAATAAAAATAGATGATTTGATAACATGCTCAAAAGTCATACTTGCTGCTTCTAATACTGCTTTTAAGTTTTGCATAACTTGCTTTGTTTCTGTTTTTATATCGTCTAAAACAAGCGTATTTGTTTCAGGGTTAATAGCAATTTGACCCGATGTAAATAAGGTATTTCCTGTTAAGATGGCTTGATTGTATGGTCCAATAGGAGCCGGAGCATTTTTGGTAGTGATTACTGTTTTCATAATATAATAGTTATTTATCATTTCCGCGAAATCGTAAGATTCATGAATTCATTATTACAAAATAATGAATAAAGCGAAAACCTCTAATTTTAATTTATGGTATAAGAATCGTTATATTTTTAGTCGATTTTTAGAATTGAATATCTGGCTGTCTACGCTTCTCATATTTAAGATCTTGTAAAATACTAGATTTTATACCTATAAAGAAATTCCATGAGCTTCTAGAGCTAAATGGAATCCAAGAAAAATTCATTCGCCAACTTAATAAATCGCGTTCAAAACGTAATTGTGTATATGTAAAACCTGCGTTTTTTAAATCGTATCCAGAAGAGGCTCCTATAGACCATTTGGGTGATAGTTCTAAATCTCCAGAAAACATAAGAGAGTGTGATGAAATTTCATTTTGGCGCCTACTATTTGAATAATTTACGGCATAAGCAATTCTTAAATTCCACGGTATTGTATAATGGTATAGGTCACTTGGAGTTTCATTTTCAGATTCGTTAGTTTTACTAAATTGTGGATTTGAAAAATCTTCCGAAATACCAAACAAATCATCTGCTCGACCGCCACTACGCACATTTTCATTAATACCTTTATCTTTTTTATTACTCTTATCATCAGCTTTTTTGCTGGCCAAAGTCCAACTAGCATTTAAACTAGCGCTGGATAATCTAAACAGGCTTCCACCGTTATCTATATTAAATTTATCTATTCTTCTATTGTTATTATCTAAAGCATAAGGATCTAGGGTGGCATTAAAATTAATGCTCATTTTATTTTTAAATAATTGGGTACTTCCACTCATTCTAACGGGACTCCATTTTAAAGAATCTCCTGCAAAATTATAGGATGTAGAAAAGTTTAAATTGTTTAATAAAATAATTTTTTTAGGCTCTGTGGCAGTACTATCTCTATCTCTTACTTTAGCTTCAAGGTTATTGGAAACAGAAAGCCCCATAGAACTAGAAAAGTTTTTATTTGGAGTACCAAAAATACCACCTTCAAATCGGCTATATTCTATAAGGTCTCTTGTGGTAGTACCATCAGCATCAACAATTTCATCGCCTTCATAAGTATCATAGTATTTATCAAAAGCAGGATTAATATTGTAGCTAATAGAAGGTCTGATAATATGCCGTATGGCCTTTATTTTTTTGTCTTGCCCCTCTTTTTCAAAATTAAACATACCGTAAATGGTGGTCCCTATACTGGTGCTAAAATTATACGTTCTAAAGGCGTCAAAACCATTAATATCTGTTGTAATCGTTTCATTTGTTGTGGTGTCAAAACTTCTGTCTATCGTTTTAAAAGTCCAGACTTCATTAAAATTAGTACTGGCACTAGCACTAAAATATTTAAATAACTTGAAGTTTGTAGTAAGTGGAATAGAATGCTGAAAACCAGCTTTGGCATCATCAAACATTTCTTTTTTAAAGAATAGTGAATCGGTAGTTTGTATTCTATTTTCTGCCCGAAGGTTATATTGAAAATTAACGTTTTGAATAATTCCTTTTTTAGAACTAGTTTTGGAAGCAAAGGGATACATTCTGCTTAAACTTCCTTGAAATGTTGGAAGCGTTAAGTTTATAGTTTCAGTATTTGTGTTTTGCGTATGTGTTGCAGTAAGACTAAAATTAACTTGGGGTTCGCCTTGAAAAGACTTTGAATAAGAAACCGAAGAAGATAATGTGTTATTTAAAAATGCTCCAGAATTTACTTGATTAACAGATTGTCTGAAATAAGTGCTACTACCTAAATTTACCGAAGCTGAAAAACGAGAGCTAGGATTAGCTTTTGAATCTTGACTGTGCGACCACCTGAAGTTATATATGGTGCTTTTTGCATAATCTGGAAAACCACGTTCACTTGAAATTAAATTTTCATATCTAAAACCAATATTACCTCTAAATCTGTAGCGTTTTGAATACGTGGTTTCCGTACGAATACCATAACTTCCATTAGTATAATAATCTCCTAATACTGCTAAATCTAAAAAATCACTTATAGCGAAATAATAACCTCCATTTTGCAGGAAATAACCTCGATCATTTTGTTCTCCAAAAGATGGTATGATGACACCAGAGGTTTGTGTCTCGCTTTGCGGAAAGAAACCAAAAGGTAATCCTAAAGGTGTTGGTACATTATAAATAAAAAGATTAGCCAAACCTGTTACAATTTTTTTACCAGGTACAATTTTTGCTTTTCTTAATTTTATGTAATATTCTGGATCATCTAGATTATCTGAAGTGGTATATTTTGCATCTTTTACAAAGTAAACAGAATCGTTCTCTTTTTTTGTGGTTTCAGATATTACGGTCCCTTCACCTTGTTCTGTTTTAGAATTATAGATAAGCGCTTTTTGTGATTCTGTGTTAAAAACAATGGAGTCTGGTTCTATGACATTGCTACCTTGCGTAAAAACAGGCTTTTGTGTATAACCACTCACAGTATCTGTAATACCTCTGGCGTAAACGGTATTTTTATTATAATCTATAGTTATATTTCCTGCAGTAATATTCATATCGCCATAGTCAATTTTGGCTTCATTATATAAATACAATTTTTGCTTTTTTTGACTAAACCTTGTGTAATCTTTAGCGTGGTACTTGACAATGGTTTCTAAAAGCTCTTTTTTAGGCTTTATAGAATCTTTTGTAATAGTATCTTGAGTTTTTTCAGAAGGTGCAGAAATTTGAAGACTATCTATTTTTGCAACTAAGCTATCCTTGGTGCTTCTATTAATAATTTTTCCATTCTTTGGAATATCTTGAGAGTAGCTTAACGTGTTAATAAACACTGTAAAACTTAATGCAAAAAGTATTTTAAAGTTGTTTGTACGCAACGCTTTTAAATGTATTTTTGTAAAAGTATGGCTCGGTTTTTGAAAAGTCAAAATTACATATATTTTTCTCGGATTAATTTATTATTCAGGTAAATATTTAAAATTAAAATAAACCGAGTTTTTTGGTCGTTAAAACCTTATAAAACTTCTCTGAGTACATGACAAAAATTGATAATATATCGGATGTCAATCTGAGCGCAGTCGAAGACATTGGAAATATCGTATTCAAAAGCATTTCGACTGCGCTCAATGTGACACTTTTATATTTTTGTCATATACTAAAAAAACTTCTACTAAATTTGTATCAAAAATGATGCCTTGGGTTGATTTATTTTGCAATCGATTAAAAAAATAGTAATTACCACATGAGAACGCAAAACATTTTACTTTTCTTATCTTTTATAATAGTATTAACATATTCTTCATTTATTGATAATGATGAAAATGATTTGCAAGACAAGTTTGTTGTTGTTTTAGATGCCGGCCATGGAGGCAAAGATCCTGGGAATTTAGGAAATGGCTATCGAGAAAAAGATATTGCTTTAAAAATTGTTTTGGCTGTTGGGGCAGCCCTTGATAAATACCCAAATATTAAAGTGGTTTATACACGTAAAACAGATGTGTTTATAGATTTATTTGTTAGAGGAAAAATAGCCAATAAAGAAAAAGCAGATTTATTTGTTTCTATTCATTGTGATTCTCATACTTCTCAGGCATACGGTGCTGGAACCTTTGTTTTAGGAACTCACAGAAATAAAACTAATTTTGAAGTAGCCAAAAAAGAAAACTCAGTAATTTTCATGGAGGATGACTATGAAAAAAATTATGCTGGATTCGATCCTAATTCTCCAGAATCTGTCATGAGTATTCTATTGAGTCAAGAGGAATATCTCGATCAAAGCATTCAATTGGCTAGTTTAATTCAAAAAAGCTTTACGAGTAAGTTAAATCGAAAAAATAGAAAAGTAAAGCAAGCTGGTTTTATAGTTTTACATCAAACGGTGATGCCTAGTGTATTAGTCGAACTAGGTTTTTTAACTAATAAAAAAGAAGGTGCTTACCTGAATTCTAAAAAAGGGCAACAACAAATGTCTACCGCTATAAAAGATGCCATTCTAGAATATAAAGCCAGTATTGATAAAAATGTTAGTGATTATAATGTCATTGAAAATGTTAATGAACCAATAAATCAATTTTCAGATAATATAATATTCAAAATTCAAATCGCAGCAAGTTCAAAAGCACTAGAAACAAAATCTTATAACTTTAAGGGTTTAAACGCTATTTCAAGATTAAAAGAAGGGCGTTTATACAAGTATTTTTACGGCAGCACTTCTGATTACGAGCAAACTAAGGTACTCGAACATGAAGCAAGAAGCAAAGGCTATAATTCAAGTTTTATTGTAGCATTTAAAGATGGAAAAAAGATTGCTTTAATTGATGCTTTAAAATCAACAACTAATTAAAGGTTTTCTTCTTATATTTATATTAAATTTGTTTCTCTAAAGAAATTCAGTTTGAAAATATCAAAAGAAGTTAAAACAGGCATATTAGTACTATTAGGCATCATCCTCTTTATTTTTGGGTTCAATTACCTTAAAGGTCAAAATCTTCTAGATTCTTCTCGTGTATTTTATACAACTTATAATAATGTTGAAGGCTTAGTGTCATCTACGCCGGTAACCATAAACGGATTGTCTGTAGGTAAGGTTGTTAATATTGCTTTTAAAGGAGATGGATCAGGGAAACTACAAATTAAACTTTTAGTAGATAGTGAATTTGAATTTTCAAAAAACAGCAAAGCTGAATTATACGAAACAGGTTTAATAGGAGGAAAGGCCATAGCTATTGTTCCCGCTTTTGACGGCGCAGAAATCGCTAAAGAAAATGATATTCTTGAAGGTACTGTTAAAGCAGGATTGACAGATTTAGTAAATCAGCGTTTAACGCCATTGCAAGAAAAAATAGAAGTGATGATGGTGGATGCAGATGTATTGCTAAATAACTTAAATGATGTTTTTGATGATAAAACAAAAGCAAACCTTAGAGCAAGCGTAGCTGGTTTAAATGATGTTATTCAGAATTTTAAAACCACTTCAAATTCGCTTAATACCTTGATGGCAAATAATGAAGAAAAGTTAAATAATACCTTAACAAATGTGGATAAAATTTCTTCAAACTTATCAAAAACGACTGAAGATCTTGCCAACGCAGATTTAAAGAAAACTATTACGAGTCTAGAAGCTACAATCTCAAATTTTAAAAGTATCAGCGAAAAAATTGAAAATGGAGAAGGCTCAATAGGTAAGCTATTAAAAGACGAAGGGCTTTATAATAATATTGAAGGGGCAAGTTTACAATTAGAACAATTACTTGAAGATATGAAGCTAAACCCTAAGCGTTATGTACATTTTTCTTTATTCGGAAAAAAACCGAAACAATATGACGCTGATGGTAACGAAATTAAAAACAACAATTAATCTGGTTTTTATATGAACTACTTGCCAAATATACTTTTTGCAATCCTATTGGTTCTTGGTCTTGGCTTTTTTGCTAAAAATGTAAAAAAACTAATCCGTAATATTAAGTTGGGTCAAAATGTTGATGTTAGTGATAACAAATCACAACGTTGGAAAAACATGGCGATGATAGCTTTAGGGCAAAGTAAAATAGTGCGTCGTCCAATTTCAGGATTCTTGCATGTTATCGTTTACTTAGGTTTTATCATTATTAATATTGAAGTCCTTGAAATTATAATTGATGGTATATTTGGTACACATAGAATTGGTTTGAAAATCTTACCACAATCCGTTTACGGGTTTTTAATTGGTGCTTTCGAGGTTCTTGCAGTTTTAGTATTTGTATCTGTAATTATATTTTGGATTCGTAGAAATATATTAAAGTTAGCACGTTTCTGGAAAAGTGAAATGACAAGTTGGCCAAAAAATGATGCTAATTTCATCCTGTATTTTGAAATGGTATTGATGACCTTGTTTTTGGTTATGAATGCTACCGACTTGAATTTTCAAGCTATGGAATCTGGAAATATCATTAGTCAATTTATCGCACCGTGGTTTTCAGGATTATCAGAAGGGACATTACACTTTATTGAAAGAGGTGCGTGGTGGGTGCACATTGTGGGCATATTAATATTTCTGAATTACTTATACTTTTCTAAACACCTTCATATTTTATTGGCGTTTCCAAACACCTATTTTGGGAATTTAAAACCAAAAGGGCAGTTTAATAACTTGGAGGCAGTTACTAATGAGGTGAAAATGATGATGGATCCTAACATCGATCCGTTTGCTGCAACACCAGAAGGGACTGAAGAAGAAGCACCAGCAAAGTTTGGAGCCAGCGATGTACAAGATTTAAATTGGGTACAATTATTAAACGCTTATACCTGTACTGAGTGTGGACGATGCACTAGCGAATGTCCTGCAAACCAAACAGGTAAAAAATTGTCGCCTCGTAAAATCATGATGGATACCAGAGACCGTTTGGAAGAAGTCGGTAAAAATATTGATGAAAATAAAGGAGAATTTAAAGATGATGGTAAGCAATTACTAGATGATTATATCACTAAAGAAGAGCTTTGGGCGTGTACAACTTGCAACGCATGCGTAGAAGCGTGTCCTGTAAGTATAGATCCGTTATCCATTATTCTAGAAATGCGTCGCTATTTGGTTATGGAACAGTCCGCTGCTCCAGTAGAATTAAATAACATGATGACCAATATAGAAAACAATGGTGCACCATGGCCATACAATCAAATGGACAGATTAAATTGGAAAAACGAATAATTAAATAATTTGGGCGTTACCCGAAAAGGGTCGGGCTTTCGGCAGTCGCTTCCCGATGAAAAATCGTGAGAGCTCCAACAAATGCCTCAATCCCTAACGCAAACCCTAACTTATAACGACCTTCCTGCGAGGTTTTAAAAACCTTGTAGGTATTAAACTTTTAAAACAATGAGCGAATTACTAAAAGTACCAACCATGGCAGAATTCATGGCTCAAGGAAAACAACCCGAAGTATTATTCTGGGTAGGTTGTGCTGGAAGTTTTGATGATAGAGCTAAAAAAATAACCAAAGCATTTGTTAAACTTTTAAACAAAGCTAATGTTGAATTTGCAGTTTTAGGTACTGAAGAAAGCTGTACAGGCGATCCTGCAAAACGTGCAGGAAACGAATTTTTATTTCAAATGCAAGCTGTTACAAACATAGAAGTTTTAAATGCTTATGAAATTAAAAAGATTGTTACGGCATGTCCACATTGTTTTAATACCATCAAAAATGAATATCCTGAGTTAGGTGGAAACTATGAAGTGATGCATCACACACAGTTTTTAAAAACACTCCTCGATGAAGGAAGATTGACCATTGAAGGCGGAAAATATAAAGGAAAACGTATCACATTTCATGATCCTTGTTATCTGGGGCGTGCAAACAGTGTTTATGAAGCACCTAGAGATTTAATAAGGAAGTTAGAAGCCGAATTAATTGAAATGAAAAACTGTAAACGCAACGGATTATGTTGTGGAGCAGGAGGCGCACAAATGTTTAAAGATGCAGAAAAAGGTGATAAAGAGGTTAATGTGGAGCGTACCGAACAAGCACTTGAGGTACAACCAGAAATTATAGCCGCAGGATGTCCATTCTGTAACACCATGATGACAGACGGAGTAAAAGCCAAAGAAAAAGAAAGTGACGTTACTGTTATGGATATTGCCGAACTTATTGCTAATGCACAGGATTTGTAAATCGTAAATCGTAATTTAAAAAAATGCTAGTAGAATTTAATACATTACCAGAAGAATCTCGAGTTTGGATTTACCAAGCAAATCGTTCGTTTTCAGATGATGAACTTAAAGACATTCAAGCCAAATTAGATATTTTTATTGAAAACTGGGCTGCTCATGGTAGCGATTTACAAGCAGGTTACACAATAAAATATAAACGTTTTATAGTTTTAGGGTTAAACCAAAACTTAAATGCTGCTACAGGATGTTCTATAGATGCGTCAGTTAATTTTATTCAACAATTAGAGAAAGATTACAATGTTGATTTAATGGATAAGATGAATGTATCTTACAAACAAGGGGAATATGTCGCTTACAAAACACTTACCGATTTCAAAAAAATGGCAAAAGATAGAGCGGTTTCTAAAAACACCATTGTTTTCAATAACTTAGTCAACACTATTGCTGAGTTTAAAGAAAATTGGGAAGTTCCAGCAAGTGAAAGCTGGCACAGTCGTTTTTTAAAGTAGAAACTGTTCACAAACTTCTTTATAAATCTATCTTAAAGTCTTTTCATCTTCTTCTTAAAAGTATTAATTTGGCACGATTATTAGTATTTAATGTTATTACTAGTAATTCCCCTTAATAAATCTTTCATGCGTCGAATCTATATTATACTAATTACTTTTTTATTTGTATTTCCAGTAGTTGGTCAAACCACAAAGAACCCGTTATTAACAAGTGATTATGAAGCTCAAAAAAAATGGGTAGATAGTCTTTATAATGCTATGACTTTGGCTGAAAAAGTGGGGCAGTTATATATGGTTCAAGTCATGTCTAATCAAGATCAAGCGACTAAAAACAAAATCGTTAAAATCATAAAAGACCATCATATAGGTGGTATTATATATTCTAATGGAGGCCCTTTAAGACAAGCAAGGTTAAATAATGAATTACAATCATTTTCAAAAATTCCAATGCTTATAGGAATGGATGCAGAATGGGGTTTAAGCATGCGTTTAGATTCAACTTATGCATTTCCATGGAATATGACACTTGGTGCCATAAAGGACAATAAATTAGTTGAACAAACAGGAAGGCAAATAGGCGAGCACAGTAAGCGATTAGGTGTTCATTTTAATTTTGCACCAGTTGTAGATATCAATACAAATCCAAAAAACCCAATAATTGGGAATAGGTCTTTTGGGGAAGACAGAGATAACGTTACTGAAAAAAGTTTAGCGTTTATGAAAGGGATGCAAGATGCTGGTGTTTTGGCTAGTGCAAAACATTTCCCTGGTCATGGCGATACCGATCAAGATTCGCATCATACACTTCCTACCATAAGTTTTAGCGAAAAACGTATTGATTCGATTGAACTTTATCCATACAAAAAATTGATTAAAGAAGGGCTTTCAAGTGTGATGGTTGCGCATTTAAATGTACCTAGCTTAGAAACTCGAGAGGGCTATCCTTCTTCGTTATCAAAACATATTGTTACTGATATTTTAAAAGCGAAGTTAGGCTTTAAAGGACTCATTTTTACGGATGCATTAACCATGAAAGGCGCAGCCGATTTTAGCGAAACAGGCGATATTGATTTGGCTGCTTTCAAAGCTGGTAACGATGTTATGCTCATGTCTGTGGATGTTGGAATAGGAGTTTCTAAAATTATTGAGGCTTATAATGCAGGCGAGATTAGCGAATCGCGTTTAGAACATTCCGTTAAAAAAATTCTTCAAGCAAAATATAAAGTAGGTCTGCATCATTATGAACCTATTGGACTTTATAATTTATCAAAGGATTTAAATAGACTAAAAGATGATATTTTATATGAGGAATTGCTTGAAAATGCAATTACTATTGTGAAAAATGATAAAGATTTATTACCGCTTAGGCGATTAGAAACTAAAAGTATTGCTTATGTAAAATTAGGTGATGATTCTGGTTCTGCTTTTTATAATGAATTAAAAAAATATGCCAAAGTACATGCTATTGAGTCAGATAATCTTTATTCTCTGATAGCTAAACTTAAACCTTATAACACCGTTATAATCGGTTTTCATCGGTCTAATGATAATCCTTGGGAAAGTTATAAATTCAGTAATAAAGAATTGGTTTGGTTGCATGAAATTGCGCAAAAACATACCGTTATTATTGATGCTTTTGTAAAACCTTATGCACTCTCCAGATTAAAAACATTAGAAAATATTGAAAGCATAATTATGAGCTATCAAAACAGTGAGATTGCTCAACGAAAATCGGCACAACTTATTTTTGGCGCTATTCCCTCAAAAGGAAGATTGCCAGTTTCTATAGGAAATTATTTTAAAGTAGGTGATGGTATTCAAAATAATGAACTTAAACGTTTAGGCTATTCTATACCAGAACGTGTTGGTATGAATTCTGAAAAATTAAAACGCATAGATTCTGTAGCTCAGTTTGCGGTAGATTCTATGATGACACCAGGAATACAATTGTTAGTTGCTAGAAAAGGAAAAGTCATTTATAATAAGAATTTTGGTAAACACACCTACAAAGGAAAAGAAAAAGTGGCTTTTGATGATATTTATGATGTCGCATCACTAACAAAAATTTTATCAACGTTACCTTTATTAATGGAGCTTGAAGAACAAGGCATAGTGTCTTTAAACACAAAACTACCAACAATTTTACCAGAATATAAAGACTCTAATAAAGCACATGTTACCTTAAAAAGTATGTTGTCTCATTATGCACGTTTAAGACCATGGGAACCTTTTTATTATCACACTTTAGATACCATTACTAAACGACCAAGTAGAAAATATTATAGATATAAACGTAGTGATAAATTTAATGTTGAAGTATCTAAAAACTTGTTTTTAAGAACTGATTATCAAGATTCCCTACCAGAAATTATAAAGAATTCTGAGTTGCTAGAACTTCAAAGATACCGCTACAGCGATTTTCCTTATTACATTTTAAAGAAATTTATTGAACAACATTACGACAGAACCCTAGATGAATTGGCACAGTCGCATTTTTATGAATCTCTAGGTGCAAATTATACCTTGTATAATCCATACTATAAAATTAGTAGTAAAAAAATTATTCCTACGGAGATTGATGATTATTACCGATATCAAAAAGTACATGGTTACGTGCACGATATGGGGGCAGCAATGCAAAATGGTGTTGGCGGACATGCAGGCGTATTTAGTAATGCTAACGATGTGGCAAAAATTATGCAGATGTATTTGCAGAAAGGCTATTATGGCGGCAAACGATATTTGAAACCAGAAACTATTGATAAGTTTAATACCTGTTATTACTGTGATGATAATAATAGAAGAGGTATAGGGTTTGATAAACCACAATTAGGTGATGAGGGACCAACTTGTGGGTGTATATCCATGACAAGCTTTGGGCATTCTGGGTTTACAGGAACGTACACATGGGCAGACCCTGAAGAAGAAATTGTATATGTGTTTTTAGCCAATAGAACCTATCCGAATGCGGGAAAGAATTTATTGCTTAGAGAAAATATTAGAACAGAAATACAGCGCTTAATTTACGAAGCGATAGAAGATTA
>NZ_CAXBLF010000039.1:0-31488 GCF_963976535.1 uncultured Algibacter sp.
AGCCCGACCCTTGTGGTTGCGCCCAAAAGAAAAAAATTGACAGAAGACGGATGACGGAAGACCAAAGTTTCATGGCGTTTGAGTGTGACTGAAGACTGCTTACTGCCGACTGCATACTGAAAATATGACACTGTGTCAGATATTTTGAGTTGGCATAAAGATTGACTTATACAACTTGAAAATAAAAATGAACACAACGTTTCCGTGAAGACGGAAATCTATAAACAATAAATAAAATATATTATGAGTAAAATTATTGGAATCGATTTAGGAACAACCAACTCTTGCGTTTCTGTGATGGAAGGTAACGAGCCTGTTGTAATCCCAAACGCGGAAGGTAAACGTACTACGCCATCGGTGATTGCATTTGTAGAAGGAGGAGAGATTAAAGTTGGTGACCCAGCAAAAAGACAAGCAGTTACAAACCCAACTAAAACGGTTTATTCTATTAAACGTTTTATGGGTAACAAATATTCTGAGTCTAAAAAAGAGGCAGAACGTGTACCATATAAGGTAGTAAAAGGTGATAATGATACACCTAGAGTTGATATTGATGGTCGTTTATACACGCCACAAGAATTATCGGCTATGATTCTTCAAAAAATGAAGAAAACTGCTGAAGATTATTTAGGAACTGATGTAACTGAAGCAGTAATTACTGTACCAGCTTACTTTAATGATAGTCAACGTCAAGCCACTAAAGAAGCTGGTGAAATTGCTGGTTTAAAAGTTAGACGTATTATTAACGAACCTACTGCGGCTGCTTTAGCTTACGGTATGGACAAAAAAGGAAAAGACCAAAAAATAGTTGTTTTTGACTTTGGTGGAGGAACACATGATGTATCTATTCTTGAATTAGGTGATGGTGTATTTGAAGTATTGTCTACAGATGGTGATACACACTTAGGTGGTGATGATGTTGATGAAAAAATTATTAACTGGTTGGCAGATGAGTTTAAAGCTGAAGAGAGCATGGATTTACGTAAAGACCCAATGTCTTTACAACGTTTAAAAGAAGCTGCTGAAAAAGCGAAGATTGAATTATCATCTTCTGCGCAAACAGAAATTAACTTACCTTATATTACAGCTACGGCTAGCGGACCAAAACACTTGGTGCGTACATTAACACGTTCTAAATTTGAGCAGTTAATAGACGATTTAGTAAAACGTACTATTGAGCCATGTGCGACTGCCTTAAAAGCAGCTGGTTTAAGTAAAAAGGATATTGACGAAGTTATTTTAGTTGGTGGTTCTACACGTATTCCTGTGGTACAAGCAGCAGTTGAGAAATTCTTTGGAAAAACGCCTAGTAAAGGTGTTAATCCTGATGAAGTTGTTTCTTTAGGTGCCGGTATTCAAGGTGGTGTTTTATCTGGTGATGTTAAAGATGTATTACTTTTAGATGTAACACCTTTATCTTTAGGAATTGAAACTATGGGTAATGTGTTTACAAAACTTATAGAAGCAAATACAACGATTCCTACTAAGAAATCGCAAGTATTTTCAACAGCGGCAGATAATCAGCCTTCTGTAGAAATACATGTATTACAAGGTGAGCGTGCTATGGCTGCCGATAATAATACTATTGGTCGTTTTCACTTAGATGGTATTCCACCAGCAAGACGTGGAACGCCTCAAATTGAAGTAACCTTTGATATTGATGCAAACGGAATTATACACGTTACTGCTGGCGATAAAGCAACAGGGAAAACACAAGATATTCGTATTGAAGCATCTTCTGGATTAACTGATGAAGAAATCCAAAAAATGAAAGCTGATGCTGAGGCAAATGCAGAATCAGACAAAGCAGCAGCAGAACAAGCTCAAAAATTAAATGAAGCAGATTCTATGATTTTCCAAACGGAAAAACAATTAGAAGAGTTTGGCGATAAATTATCAGAAGATAAAAAACAGCCTATCGTTGATGCTTTAGAAGAGTTGAAGAAAGCTTATGAATCTAAAGATTTAGAAGTTATTACTCCAGCTTTAGATAAGATAAACGAAGCTTGGAAAGTAGCCTCTGAAGACATGTACAAAGCACAAGCTGAAGCGCAAGAAGGTGGTGAAACTCCAGGACCAGATGCTAGCCAAAACGGAGAAGCAGAAGGTAGTGATGTGGAAGATGTAGATTTTGAAGAAGTGAAATAAAAAGCTAGAAGTTAGAAGTCTCGATAGTTATCGGGAGAAGCTAGAAGTAAAGAACGCAATCAGAAATGGTTGCGTTTTTTAATATTTGGAAGTGAAATTAAAGTCAGTAAACCTAAATTTAACTAGATTTACAGTAGCCTAACTAAACAAAATTGAAATTAAGACGACACATTTTCTGGATGCTAGATAGATTTAAAGGAAGCTCTTTAAAGAAAACTTGTCAATACACTAAAGATGTTTTAGAAGTAAAGGATAGAACTTGGGCTGAAGCTCAGAATGCTAAACAACTAAAAGAACTTTTAAATCACGCTACAAAAACCACTTCATTTTACAAGGACAAAAATTATAAAACATTACGAGATTTTCCAGTGGTAGATAAAAACTTAATTCGCGATAATTTTGATATGTTTTTTTCTAATAAGTTCAATAAAAAAGGATGTAAAGTGGCTTCTACAAGCGGATCTACAGGTTCACCTTTTAGCCTCTATCAAAACAAAGAAAAGGTTTATAAAATAAAAGCTGATAATATTCACTTATCTTCAAAATCTAATTATGAGATTGGTGATTTTTTAGTGTTTATTAAAATTTGGCCCAAAACGTCGAGTTTAAAGTTGAAACTAGATTTTTTACTTAAAAATATAATGCCTTGGAACATATTAAACCTGTCTGAGGAGGATATTTCTGAACTCATAGCCAAACTCAATAAACGCAAAACAAGTATTAGTTTTGTAGGTTACCCATCTGCTTTTGAAAAGATTTGTAAATATCTAGATACCTTGGATGAGCATCCAATTCAATTTAAAACCAAATCTATAATTACAATTTCTGAGACTTTAAATACTTATACAAAAAAAGCAACACAGAAGTATTTTGGAGTCGTACCATTATCTCGATATTCTAATAATGAAACTGGTATAATGGCGCAACAAATAAACTCTGAAGATTTAAAATTTAGAATCAATGATTCGAGCTACGTTATGGAGATTCTGGCATTAAATGAAGATAATGAGTTACCATATGGAGAATCAGGGCGCATTGTCTTAACAGATTTATACAACTTTGCAACACCTCTTATTAGATATGACACAGGAGATATTGGTGTTATGGAATTAGATGAAAAAGGACAACCTTTTTTTACCGAAATTTCAGGTAGAAAAGTAGATCAACTCTACAATACAAAAGGTAGTTTAATATCTTCACATTTATCATTACGATTATTGGATTATGGTAAATTTAAACAATTTCAATTAGTTCAAAAAAGTAAGATAGAGTACCACTTTAATCTAAATACAGATCAGTTTATTGATGAAACTAGATTGATTTCTGATTATAAAGAACATTTTGGAGAAGATGCCATTATAAAAATCAATTACGTAGATGAGATTCCCTTATTGGCTTCTGGGAAAAGGCGAGAAGTAGTGAATGAATTTTATATATAATTGACTTAAGTACATGACAAAAATTAATTTTGAGAAATAAAACACACCATTTTCAGGACAACAAAGACCTCACAGGTTTTCAAAACCTGTGAGGTCTACCTAACGAAATAGCCGTAATATGCTATATATATGTCGTTTATAGTTCTATTCTAAATTTTTGTCATGTAATAAAATAATTAACTATAATGTTTTTAACCTAAATATTTAGAGTCTGGTTCTCTATCCTTAATCGTGTTTATTGGAATACCAAAGGCTTGCTTGCAATCACCAATAGATTTTAATACTAATGAACCAGCGCCTATAACAGTATGTTTACCGATTGATATATTTTGTGTAATTGATGCGCTTAGACAAATTGCAGAGCAATAACCAATTTGAACATTGCCACCTATAATCGTGCCAGATGCTAAACTAGAAAAATCTGACATATTTGAATCATGACCTAAAGATGATTTTGTGTTTAAGATACAGAACTCGCCAACTTTTGCATTTGCATTTATAACAACACCAGCCATTATTACGGTACCTTTAGGTATTGTAATATCATGAGCTAATATGACACTAGGATGAACAATCGACACGAATTCCAAATCAGGAGCAATATTTGCAATATTATCATAAGCCTTTTTTCTAGTGCTATTATCTCCTATACCAATAACAATTCCGTGAATGTTATGCTCTTTAATAAGCTTTGGTAGTGTAACTAGATTGCCAATAACTTTGTATCCGTATATGTCTTCATCAATAGGTTTATAAGAATCTACCAGACCTTTGATGGTATAATTCTTGTTCTTAAGAATAATATCTACAATCATTTTAGAATGACCCGAAGCACCATATATTAAAATATTTTTCATGTTTCTTAAAATAGGTTATGACAAGAATTTAATTTTATTCAATTAATAGTAACGACAGAGGGAATCCGTTTTTCAAAGGTACTAAATATCAACCCTTATAGCCACAAATGGAGGTAAAGAGTCTAGTTTTGGTTATAAGATGATGAATCATTGACTTTTTTAAGGTTAATTTGTGCTTTTAAAACTAAACTACGGTATTAATAAGTTTGAAATAATTATGGCATATAATATATCATTCGAGACAAATCGCATAACAAAGAACTTAGCAGTGAAATTAAATGCTAAAGGAGAGCAGTTTGTAGTAAAAGGACATCCTTGGGTATTTTCAAATAGTATAGTTAAAGTTAATGAGGATGCAAAAACAGGGGATTTAGCGATAATATTTAGCAAGAATAAAAACAAGGTTATTGGTTTAGGCTTATATGATGCTAATTCCCCAATACGAATTAAGATTATCCATAATACTGAAGATAAAGTAGAAGTTAATTCAGATTTCTTTCATCATAAAATTGAAATTGCTTTTGAGAAACGCTCAGAATTACTGAGAACTAAAACTAATAGCTATCGGTTGCTATTTGGAGAAAATGATGGATTTCCTGGATTGATAGCAGATGTCTATGATTCGGTTTTAGTTGTAAAGTTATATTCTGAAATTTGGTTGCCCTATTTAGAAACCATTATTCCGAGTTTACAACAAATTTCAAATGCCAAAACCGTGATTATGCGTTTGAGCCGAAACCTACAAATTAGTAAAACTAATGCTTTGATAGATGGTCAGGTGGTTTACGGAATTTTAAATAATGAAGTTATTGAATTTGTAGAACACGGAGTCAACTTTTCTGCTAATGTCATCAAAGGTCATAAAACGGGTTATTTTTTAGACCATCGCGCTAATAGAAAACAAGTAGGCGAGTGGAGTAAAGGAAAAACAGTATTGGATGTGTTTAGTTATGCAGGTGGATTTTCGGTACATGCTTTATATAATGGTGCTAAAGAAGTAACAAGCTTAGATATTAGTAAACAAGCTTTAGAAATAGCCATTGAAAATGGAAAGTTGAATCCGTATTCTGGAAAGCATAAAATAATTGCTGGTGACGCTTTCGCGGAATTAAAAAACCTCATTAAAAATAAAGTGACTTTTGATGTTGTGGTGATTGACCCGCCAAGTTTTGCAAAACAAGCTTCAGAAATTGATTTGGCTAAAAAGAAATATATACAATTGGCTGAGTTAGGTGAAAAACTAACCTCTAAAAACGGATTGTTAGTTTTGGCATCTTGTTCTTCAAGAGTGTTAGCTGAAGAGTTTTTAGATATAAATGATAAAGCCTTAGCTTCAACAAACAGACGCTTTAAAGTGGTTTTAAAGACACAGCATGACACAGATCATCCTATTTCCTTTCCAGAAGGCGCGTATTTAAAATGTGGGTATTATCGGTTTCAAGATTGATTTAATAGTAATGCTATCTTGTTTAGAAGCACAATCAAATTATTGATTGTGCTTCTAAACTTAAAGACGTTGTTTTATAAAAAGGCGCCTTCTTCATTTAATTTTACTCGAATAACTTCATCTTGATTTTTAAGTTTTACCTTATACTGTTTTTTTGTATTATTACCATCTTCATGATAATTTACAGTATAGATATCTTTTTCTAAACTCCAATTAGGAAATCTCTTAGTAACTGCATCTCTAACTCTTTGAGGTAATTTTATGTTTTTAAATTTTTCAATTGTTCGTATAACTTTACCATCTTCATTGTAAGCAGCAAGTATTTTGCCTTCTGGAATAAAGAAGGAAATCATATAAGTATCATATTCATCGTTATAGAATTCAGAGCTTTTTAAATCAAAAAGAGCCACTTTTTCTTGAAGCATTTGAACAGATATGTCGTTTTCACTACTATCAACAGCGTTAAGATATTTGTAATTTACTGCTGTTATGACGACCTCGGGGAGCTGAGTAATTTGGGCGTACAGCCCAAACGTTAAACTAAAAATAATTAGACTTAAAATTGATTTTTTCATGATATTAAGGTTTTAAGATTAATATTATGAAGATATATTTTTACGAAAACACCCACAATGATATCTATCAGATTAGCAGAGTTTTATTTTCAATTTGATATTGCTAAACAAAAAAAAGAGGCTATCTGAAAAGTTTTTTTAGTTATCAGTTTGAGCATTAAGGAGGTCAAAATGTATTTTGAACGAAGGTAGCTTACGAAGTAAGTAGAAAACATTATAATCTTGATTTTCAATGCATTTCGGTTTGCTTCGCAAGGTGCTTTCAATGAAAAAATATTTTCATTTCACCAATGCTCAATGTGACAATTCACTCTAAAATTGACTTTTCAGATAGCCTCCTTTTTTGTGTTAGAATTAGTTTTTAAAGGAACATTCCTATTTCATTAGTTTTAACCGTTATGGTTTCATTTTCATTTGTAAGTTTAATTTTATATACCTGTTTTAAGGAGTCTTTTTCAATATGGTATTTAATATAATAAATGTCTCCAACTATTCCCCAATTAGGAAATCGCTTTGAAACAGCTTGCATAACTACTAAGGGCAACCTTACATTATTGTATTTTTCAATAGTTCTTACAATTTTCCCATTTATATCATAAGCAGCTACTATTTTTCCTTCGGGAACATAAAACGACACACTGTAAGTATCGTGTTCATCATCGTAAAGTTTAGACTGTTCTATATTTTTATAATTAAGAACTTCTTCTTCCAACTTTTTAACGCGTTTAGGGATATTATCTGAATCTACATCATCTAAATATTTGTAATTTACTGTGATTAAAGTTTCTGGTAATTCAACTGTTTGAGCACTGACTTGGACGGTTAATCCAAAAATAAATAAACCTAGAACTAATTTTTTCATGATAGAATAGTATTGGTTTCAAAGCTTGTAATTAACTATGCGCGCATAATAAAAAAATGATATATATCATAAAATCAGCTATTTATAGTTTTTTTTATTGCGAATTTTGTAACTAATTGAGTGTTAGTTACTATGCATGCATAATATTTATAATATTTGTTATATTTGCTGAAATCAATTCACAATCATGGAAACTCAGCTTACAAAACTCCTTAATATTAAATATCCTATAATTCAAGCACCTATGTTTTTGGTTTCAAATGTTGCCATGGTTAAAGAAGCCATGTATGGTGGAATTGCGGGTTGTATTCCAGCATTGAATTATAGAACTTTAGATGAGTTACGTGTTGCTTTACGAGAACTAAAGGCAGCTAAACCAGAAGGCGGTTCTTTCGGGTTTAACTTAATCGTAAACAAATCAAACATTAAGTATAAAGGGCAGTTAGAAGTTATTTGTGAAGAAGGTTGCGATTTTATAATCACGTCTTTGGGTAGCCCTGAAGAAACCATAAAACAATCACATAAAGTTGGTATTAAAGTATTTTGTGATGTTACCGATTTAAAATTTGCCCAAAAGGTTGAGAGCCTAGGTGGTGATGCTATTATAGCAGTGAATAATGAAGCAGGAGGTCACCGTGGAAAGTTAACACCTGAGGCTTTAATAAAAGAATTAACTGCAAACTGTAGTATTCCAGTAATTTCAGCAGGAGGTGTTGGTTGTAAAGCTGATATTGATGAGATGTTAAGTTACGGTGCAGAAGGCGTTTCAGTAGGAAGCCCTTTTATAGCCTCAGTAGAAGCTGGAGTAACTGAAGAGTACAAACAAGCCTGTGTAGAATATGGCGCTGACGATATTATAATGACCGAACGTATTTCAGGAACCCCTTGTACGGTTATCAATACGCCTTATGTTCAAAAAATAGGCACCAAACAAACCTGGTTAGAATCTGTTTTAAATAAAAACAAAAAACTCAAAAAGTGGGTGAAAATGGTTCGCTTTTCAATTGGTATGAATGCGACAAAAAATGCAGCTACAAAAGCCACATACAAAACGGTATGGGTAGCAGGCCCAAGTATTGAGCATACCGATAAAATATTGCCTACCAAAGATATTATAAGACGTTTAGTTAGTTAACTAAAGCAACGTTTTCAAGTTTACTATTTTTCTTTTTACCAACAAATAGGCTTAGGGTTGTACTTGCAACCAAACCACCCATCGTGGTTGCGACTATTTCACCTGAATCAAACCGTTCATTCTCGCTAACATCAATGAGTTCTTTGGTTACACCAGCTATGGCAGACATGCCTAAACTGTACCAAAAGGCTTTTTTCTTATTTTTTGTTTTCATATAAACGGCAGTATAAGTACTGCCAGAAATTAAGAAACCAGCACCCAAGTGTAGTTTATCATCACCTGATACAAATTGTGCGCTGCAATAACTTGTAAAGAATAATGCAAATGTTACGATTAGAGACTTCATCTTAAAATTTATTATGAAGCGTAATTTTAGATAATATTTATGGTTCGCGTCATAAATACTTGTTGAATTGCCTTTTTATTTGGTTCAAGTTATTTAAATGATAGTTTGGATTTTAAAATGTCTAAATTTGATTGTCAGTTAAAGTTCATATTATGAAAATTGAAAATGAATCTCAACTTCGTGAATTATATGGCTATCCAAGTGGAAGAGCGAAAGATAAAGTGTTAAATCATTTAGAAAAACACGCCATAAATTTTATTGAAACATCACCATTTTTAACGATGTCTACATCCAGCAGTAAAGGCAAAATGGACGCTTCACCGCGAGGCGGCGCTTCTGGGTTTGTAAAAGTGTTAGATAAAACCACACTTGTTATCCCTGATGCTAAAGGTAATAATAGAGTGGATAGTATTTGCAATATTATAGAAACCGGTACAATTGGTTTATTATTTTTAATCCCAGGAGTAGATGAAACTTTGCGCATTAATGGTAGTGCTTACCTTTCAACTGATAAGGCATATTTAGAATTATTTACAGAAGAACAGAATTCACCAAAAGCATGTATTGTGGTTTCAGTGGAAGAAGCGTTTTTACACTGCGCTAAAGCCTTTATGCGTTCTAAATTATGGGATGCATCAGCTCAAATTAAAAGCCATTCATTTCCAACAATGGGGCAGATGCTTAAAGATCAATTAGGGTTGCAAGATGAACCAGAATCTAGAGACGCTATGGTGAAGCGTTATAAAAAAGATTTGTAAATGCGTTGAAGACTATTTTGTTTTAAAGGAGTTGTTAAATACTTTCCATGATTTCGGTAAGTGTTTTTTGTTTATAAGTGTTAAAAATTAAGTAGAAGTACGTATTGATTTTTGTGTAAAAAAATTCTAATTAAATAACTATAAAGATGAGGTAACAGAAATGCTTACTGAACTAGATACACTAATTAAAATTTTCTAGCAACCTAAAACTTTTTGAAGATTTAAATTTGCGTAATTCTAGATCTGAAACATACGATTCATTTAATCATATAAAAATGGTTTAGGATATTGACCAAATGGCTGTGAGGTGCTTATAGTTTTCTACACTTAAAGGCGTTAGTTTTACGCGGTTGTTTTCTAAGGTTGTTGTGTTCATATTATATACGTCATTGCGAATCAGGCTTTTTGCCTGATGTGGCAATCTGTTTGTTATTTACTATGTTGTTTTAATATAAAGTCAAGTTATATTTCATGAGATTGTCACGTCATGCTTCCTCGCAAAGACGATTCAATTACACTAAGCCATTTATAATATCAACATTCACCTCGTGTTTACCATCAAACATAACTATATGCAATTTATCTTTAAATAAATCATGTGCTTTTTGTGTTTCAGAGGTGAGGCGATCTTCGATTAAATATTCATCATGAGTACCACAAATAAAACTCACTTTAGCATTTAAAAACGTAAAGTCTTCAGCTTGTAATTCTTTAGGAATGCCCCCAGAATGCATAACAAGTTGTGCGCATTGTAATTGCCGTTTTACCACATAGCGCATAGCAACACTAACACCTTGTGAATACCCGAACATAATTAGATTAGCAGCATCTGGAATATTTTCAGCTTCAAATATGGCATCAAAATTCTGCATCACGTTTTCAGTAGCTTTTACTGTAGCTTCTTTTGTTACCCAACTTGCACCTACATGTTTAAAACTAGATTGCATATAGTATTTGCTACTTGCCTGAGGTGCAATGATATAATTTTCGTCTGTATTTAATCCTTTAAAATATTTTAAAAAATACCGACTTAAATACCCCATACCATGACAAACAAACCACACGTTTTTAGTGGCGTTGGTGAGTGTATTTAGGGTAGAATAGGAGTTGGTTATGGTGTATGATATTTCTTTTTCTTCTGAACCCATTTACGCTTATGTTTTGTATTTTTGTTAGTGAATAAAGAAAACCTTTATTTAGATTCCCTCCTTTGAAGGAATAACAATTTCAAAGAAAATCTCGATGCAAAGCATCGAGAAATTTTATGCAATAAAAATACACTATTCTATGCAATTATCTAAAGAAGCTGTTTTAGCAAAATTGAACGCTGTATCAAAAAACACCTTAATGGAAACTTTAAATATTGAAGTAATTGATTTTGGTGATGATTTTTTAATTGCTAAAATGCCTGTTAATTCTAGAGTTTATCAACCAGAAGGTGTTTTACATGGAGGTGCAACCGTAGCTCTGGCAGAAAGTGTTGGTGGTTTTGCTTCACATATTTTTTTGGATAATGATAATTTTATTATTCGAGGCATAGAAATTACTGCTAACCATGTAAAGAGTGTAAAAGATGGTTATATTTATGCTAAGGCAAAGTTTCTACACAAAGGACGTACAACGCAACTACTAGAAATACGTGTTACTGATGACAATAACGATTTGATTTCGTTTTGTAAACTGTCTACCATTTCTTTACCTAAAAAGTAAGCATGACTTCAAACGACTTTTTTGAGCGTATTGAAGCGCATTTCCATGATGAACTTCCTTTTGTAGTTTACAGAAAACCAAACCAACAAAACTTAAGTGCACGACTTCAAAGTAATGCTGAATTAAATTTCACAGAAGATTTTATCGAAAAAGGGTTTGTGTTTTCACCGTTTGATGACGCTGAAAAAACGGTTTTAATTCCGAATGATGTTTCAGATATAATTGCAACATCTTATGTTTCGTCGAGCGTAGTTGAGACGTCTCAATTGAATAGTATTCTAGCCTCAACAGATTCTAAAACCGTGCACATCAATCTTGTAAAACAAGGTGTTCAAGCTATAAATTCTTCAGACTTAAAAAAAGTGGTACTTTCTAGACAGGAAACCGTACATCTTTCAGAAACCAATCCTATTTCCATTTTTAAAAGACTTTTAGAGCGTTATAAACCGGCATTTGTATATTGTTGGTATCACCCTAAAGTTGGGTTATGGTTGGGCGCAACGCCAGAAACCTTAATAAAAATTGAAGGGTGCAGGTTTTCCATTATGGCATTGGCAGGCACGCAAGATTATAAAGGCAGTTTAGATGTGGTTTGGCAAAACAAAGAAAAACAAGAACAGCAGTTTGTTACCGATTTTATAATTGATAACTTAAAACCATTGGTGGATAGCTTTAAAGTTTCGGATGTTGAAACGGTTAAGGCTGGTAATTTGGTGCATTTAAAAACGATGATTTCTGCGGAGTTAAAACCAGATACGCCCTTAAAACAAGTTGTTGAAGCGTTGCATCCAACGCCTGCGGTTTGCGGATTACCAAAAGGCTCTGCAAAACAATTCATTTTAAAACATGAAGCTTATAATCGCGAATTCTACACGGGGTTTTTAGGCGAGTTAAATTGTGAAACCACTATTGCACCACGTTCTGGAAGACGCAATATTGAAAACAGAGCTTATGCGATAACTAGAAATAGCACACAATTGTATGTGAATTTACGGTGCATGCAACTTAAAAACCAACAAGCTATTATTTATGTTGGTGGCGGCATTACTGAAAGCTCTAACGCTGAAAGTGAGTGGGAAGAAACAGTCTCAAAATCGTTAGTCATTAAATCTGTTTTATAGTAACTTTTTAATAGGCTATTTTGTATTTTTGAATATTGAAATAGCAATTTTAAAATTGAGAAAATATCAAATAGTAAGTAGTTGATGATGTTAGGTTGAGCCTTTCGTCTGCGCTCAAGACAGGCAAAAGTCGAAACCTATATAAATCACTAAATACTTGAAGTTCTCTACTTAAGTTTATCTTGAGCGCAGACGAAAGGCTCGATCAAACATTGAAATTGACTATTAGATATTTTATTTTAAGCAAATAAATTTAATGATTTACCCAAAAATTCCGCTTGCACAAACGGTTATTCAACTCTGTAAAGCGAAAAACATAAAACATATTGTTATTTCTCCTGGTAGCAGAAATGCACCTTTAACCATTGGCTTTACGAACGATTCGTTTTTTAAATGTTACAGTATTGTTGATGAGCGATGTGCTGCATTTTTTGCTTTAGGAATTGCACAGCAATTAAAAGAACCAACGGCTGTGATTTGTACTTCGGGTAGTGCCTTACTAAACTATTATCCAGCAGTAGCCGAAGCTTATTATAGTGATATTCCCTTGGTGGTTTTATCGGCAGACAGACCGAAACATTTGATTGGTATTGGTGATGGACAAACCATTAACCAAAAAAATGTTTTTGAAAATCATATTTTATATGCTGCTAATTTAAAACTGGATTTAAATGATGATAAAAATGTTCCTGGGCATGAAGAACTTCCGATTTTTAAAAATTTAGAAAATAAATTTGAGCGTTTGTTGGGTTTACAAAAAGACATTCAAACGCATAATGAAGAAGAGGTAAATACAGCTATTAATTTTGCTAGAATTAAAAATGGGCCTGTACATATTAATGTGCCTTTTGATGAACCGCTTTATGAAACTATTCATACATTAAGGGTGTCACCAAAAACTATTGATGTTAATGTAGAGCCTGAAGGTATTGAAGATTACGTGTTGCAATCTTGTTTAGAAGATTGGAATACGGCTTCAAAAAAAATGATTTTGGTTGGTGTTAACGCGCCTAATCAGATAGAAAAAAAATGGCTGGTTGAATTGGTTAATGATGATAGTGTTATTGTACTTACTGAAACGACATCGAATTTACATGACCCAAGTTTTTTTCCGAGTATAGATCAACTAATTGCACCACTTTCTGAGAAAGAAAAACAACAGCTACAACCTGATATTTTGTTGACTTTTGGTGGTTTAATTGTTTCAAAAAAAATTAAACAGCTGTTACGGAAATATCAACCTAAAAATCATTGGCATATTAACAGTAAAAAGGCTAACGACACCTTTTTCTGTTTAAATAATCACATTAAAAAAAAACCGAATGAGTTCTTTCAAGTCTTTTTGCCTAGAGTTACGCATTATGTAAAAAGTAATTATAAAGACAGATGGGAAGCCGTTAAACAACATCGCCTTAAAAAACATAAAGCCTATTTGGAGACTATTCCTTTTTCAGACTTTAAGGTGTTTAGTACCGTTTTAAAATCGATTCCGGACCATTATATTTTACAATCAGGAAATAGTTCTGCCATTCGTTATATGCAACTATTCAACATAGATAAAACCATTGAGGTGTTTTGTAACAGAGGAACTAGCGGCATAGATGGAAGTACCTCTACAGCCATAGGATGTGCTGTTGCTATTAAAAAACCAACGCTACTTATAACTGGAGATTTGAGCTTTTTGTACGATAGTAATGCCCTTTGGAATAATTACATTCCTAAAAACTTCAGAATTATTATTGTGAATAACCAAGGTGGTGGTATTTTTAGGATTTTACCAGGACATAAAAACACTGAGAATTTTGACACCTATTTTGAAACGAATCATCATTTAACGGCAGAACATTTATGTAAAATGTATGGTATAAATTATAAATCCGTTTCAAATGAAAACACATTAAATTCATCATTAGAAATGTTTTATTTAGAAGACAATCAGCCTAAATTATTAGAGATTTTTACCCCAAAGCAAATTAATGACGAAGTACTGTTAAAATACTTTGATTTTATTAGCAAAATAAGTGACTTGTAAGTAATTGTTGTGTCTAAAATTTAGTTATCTTTAAGACAGCTATTAATTCAATTATTTTATTAACACATTAAACGAAATCATTATGAGTAAAAGAGACGAGCTTATCGTAAAATATGCTGCAGATTTAAAAGACAAATGCGGTATGAAAGCAGACATGGATTTATTAACCAAGGTGACTATTGGTTGTGGACCATCTATTTATAATAAAGATGCTGCAACGGTTTCAGGTTCAGATGAATCTGAGTTAGCTACAGTAAAAAACAACTTCTTAATTAAGAAATTAGGATTAAGTGATGGTCCTAAATTGGATGCAGGTATTGCTTCTGTTATGGACACATACGGAAGATCTAACCGTAATAAGTATAGAGCGGTAGTTTACTACATGCTTACTAAACATTTTAAAAAAGAGTCTGTTTACTAGAACTTGATTTTTATCAAATATAAAGCGTTACCAGATGGTAGCGCTTTTTTTATTTTTAAATCTCAGACCCTTCAGGTTTTTAAAATCTGAAGAGTCCTTTAAGTAAAAGGTTTTCACTAATATCATCTGTCACAATTTTTTCCTAAAAATATAACTAAAACTTGTTCCTCTCTTTGTTTTAAAGGGAGGACAATTTCGATTTATTGAATTTAGGATGGCTGAGTGCATAAGTATTTAAAGGGTTTTTAATTCTAAAATTTGATAAACTTTGCGTGAAAAAATTAAATGGCTACATATTACTGTTGCGGCGATTGGTTGCGCAAGGGATAGCAGTGAAACATTTATGTTCATGAATTCATTAATATAACATAGAAAGGCATGAATAAAAGCCCACAGCGAGTCCCGATAGTTATCGGGACGAGCGGGACTTGTAACGGATAGCCCGACCCCTGAGGGTTGCCTGCCTACCTGCAGGCAGGCGCCCTTAAATAGATATTAGACTACTTGATACAGGATTAAGACTGCATAGTGAGACTGCGATTGAAAACTTAATTTGAACCTCCCAAGTGCATGCAATCTTTTAAATGCTGCATACTCTTAAATGGTACTGGTGCTTTCTCGTACATATATGTTCTGTTTAATTCTTTTGAAAGGTTATGATCGTCAACATTTATTTCAATATCACTCATTTTAAATTCACATGGGTGCTCATAACCTGCAGCATGAGTAATTTCAACCAACTCTTTTCGAAACGTTTTAAAATATTGAGCTAAACGCTGAGATTTTAGAGTAGGATCAATTCCGTTTTGAAGCCATTTACTTTGAGTAGCCACACCACTTGGGCAACGATTAGTATGACAAACTTGGGCTTGAATACAACCAATGCTCATCATCGCTTCTCTGGCTACATTAATGCAGTCTGCACCCATAGCAAAAGCCATAGCTGCTTTGGCAGGAAATCCTAATTTACCACTAGCTATAAAAACAATACGCTCTGATAACCCCTTGTGTTTAAATAGTTTATATAAATCACTAAAACCGTAAACCCATGGTAATGATACGTGGTCTGCAAAGCTTGGAGGCGCTGCGCCTGTTCCGCCTTCACCACCATCAACAGTAATAAAATCTGGGCCTTTACCAGTTTTTTTCATGATATTTGCTAATTCTTCCCATTGTTCTAGTTTTCCAATGGCTGCTTTAATTCCAACAGGCAATCCTGTGGCTTCGGCTATTTTTTCAATAAAATCAACCATTTCTGGTACATTTGAAAATGCTTTGTGATTTGGAGGAGAAAGTACATCTTTACCGACTTCAACACCTCTAATGGTAGCTATTTCTTTAGTTATTTTAGCACCTGGTAAAACGCCTCCTTTTCCTGGTTTAGCACCTTGTGATAGCTTTACTTCAATGGCTCGGATAAAAGGATTGTTATTAACGAGGTCTGTCAATTTCTCGATAGAAAATCCGCCATCTTCAGCCCGAACACCAAAATAACCTGTTCCAAAATGAAATACGACATCGCCACCATGACTATGATAAGGTGACAAGCCACCTTCTCCTGTATTATGATAGGCTCCGGCAATTTTAACACCTTTGTTCAACGATTCAATGGCTTTTGCAGAAAGTGAACCAAAACTCATGGCAGATACGTTTATAACTGAAGCTGGACGAAAAGGTTTTTTCCTTTTATTAAATTCACCCATCACTTTAGCACAGGGTAAAAATGTTTTATCAATTTTATTTGGATGATTTTCTGGTAGCTTATAAGGCATCATCGCATTATTTATAAAAATATGTTGATGCTCATAGATGTCTCTATCTGTTCCAAAACCTTCATAGTTGTTTTCTTTTTTTGCGGACGCATAAATCCAACCGCGTTCGATTCTGTTAAAAGGTAATTCTTCTCTATTATTGGCCACAAAATATTGCCGCATTTCTGGGCCAATACTTTCAAGCCAATAGCGTAAATGCCCAACAATAGGGTAGTTGTGGCTTATGGTATGATCCTTTTGAAAAAATATATCGCGTATAGCTACAAGAACTAAGAAAATTAAAATCCAACCCCACCAAGGGATGTTTGATAAAAAATCTAGTATTGAATCCATGTTAGTTATTTAAAAAATCAAAAGTAATTTGAGTTAGTGCTTTAACGCCAAGCAACATACCGCTTTCATCTATTATAAAATCTGGTGTATGGTGAGGAGATGAATGCGCATTCCCTACTGTCATTCCACCAATAAAAAAGTAAAATCCAGGAATTTTTTCTTGGTAATATGAAAAGTCTTCACCGCCAGTAGTGGCTTTCATTATAATTACTTGGTCTTCACCAGCAACTTTTATTAATGCTGGAAGCATTTTATTAACTAAATTAATATTATTGTATGTTATTGCCGTAAAATTTTCAAAACTGATTGAGGCTTCTCCTCCATAGGCCTTTGCTATTGTTTCAACCATTTCTTTCATGCGTCTTAGTATCATTTCTTTCATTTCAGGATTTAGCGTTCTAACAGTACCAATAAGCTCTGTGCTTTCAGGAATAATATTAAATCGAGTTCCACTAGTGATTTTCCCAACAGTTATTACTGCGGCTTCGTCAATTAATTTGGCTTCTCTACTAATAATGGTTTGTAAGCCATCAATTATTTTTGCTGAAATAAGAATAGGGTCTACACCAGACCAAGGTTGAGATCCGTGAGTTTGTTTACCTTTTACATTGATTACAAAACGCTCTACCGCAGCCATAATACCTTCAGTTTTGTATTTAATAGTTCCTACAGGAGTCTCAGAATTAATATGCAAGCCAAAAATAGCATCCACTTTCGGGTTTTCGAGAACACCTTCTTTTATCATCAGTTTTGCACCACCTTCTTCACCTGGTGGAGGACCTTCTTCGGCAGGTTGAAAAATGAATTTTACAGTACCATTTATTTTATCTTTATTTTTTGAAAGTATTTCTGCCACTGCCATTAAAATAGCTATGTGCGTATCATGACCACAGGCATGCATGACACCAGTTTCAGTATTTAGAAATGTGGTTTTTATTTCAGATTTAAAGGGCAAATTGTTGCGCTCAGTAACTGGTAAGGCATCAATATCCGCTCTTAAAGCAATTACTTTTCCTGAACTGTCACCTTTTAATATACCAACAACGCCAGTATGTGCCACACCTGTTTGTAATTCTATTCCTAAGGATTTTAGGTGTTCAGCAATTTTTTTGCCCGTTTTAAATTCTCTATTGGAAAGTTCTGGATTTTGATGAAAATGTCGTCGCCATTCAATAACTTTAGATTCAATGTCTGCATATTGTTGTTCTAAATCTGTTTGTGCGTTTGAGTTTGCTATTCCGAAGAAAGTAAAAAGAAGGATAAGATATTTCATAGACTTTATTTGCCTAAAGATATTCAAATTTTGCTAAAGCTTAATGTAACGATGGATTGTTTATAATTATTAATAATTCAGAGGTAAAAAAAGCATAACATTGGTTATTTTCACGTGATAAAATTGAAGATGATTTGGAAAAGTATTTAAGCCAGTTAAACGAAGCACAGTTAGAGCCTACCATTCAGGTTGATGGTCCTATGATTGTTATTGCTGGTGCAGGTTCTGGTAAAACACGTGTGTTAACATATAGAATTGCTTACATGATGAGTAAGGGTATTGACCCTTTTAATATCTTATCGCTTACGTTTACTAATAAGGCTGCAAAAGAAATGAAAGCGCGTATAGCTAGTATTGTTGGTGCTAGTGAAGCTAAGAATTTATGGATGGGAACGTTTCACTCTGTATTTGCTAAAATTTTGCGTATTGAAGCTGATAAAATTGGATACCCGAGTAATTTTACAATTTATGACACACAGGATTCTGATAGATTAATTGCTTCCATTATCAAGGAAATGCAACTTGATAAAGATATTTATAAATACAAGCAGGTACGCTCAAGAATTTCGTCTTATAAAAATAGTTTGATTACAGTGCGTGCTTATTTTCAAAATCCAGAACTTAAGGAAGCGGATGCTATGGCACGACGCCCTAGAATGGGCGATATTTATAAAGAATATGTTGAGCGTTGTTTTAAAGCTGGCGCTATGGATTTTGATGATTTATTGCTAAAAACCAATGAATTACTCACTCGTTTTCCAGAAGTTTTGGCTAAATACCAAAACCGCTTTAGGTATATTTTAGTTGATGAGTATCAAGATACAAACCACTCACAATATTTAATTGTTAGAGCCTTATCAGATAAGTTTCAAAATATTTGTGTAGTTGGTGATGATGCGCAAAGTATTTACGCCTTCCGTGGTGCAAACATTAATAATATTTTGAATTTTCAGAAGGATTATGATGATGTTAAAGTCTTTCGATTGGAGCAAAATTACCGTTCCACAAAAAACATTGTAAATGCAGCGAATTCTATTATTGATAAAAACCAAACAAAGCTTGATAAGATTGTTTGGACAGCCAATGATGAAGGTGCAAAAATAAAAGTTAACAGGTCTCTAACAGATGGCGATGAGGGACGTTTTGTTGCTAGTACGATTTGGGAAAATAAAATGCAAGATCAGTTAATGAATAGTGATTTTGCTATTTTGTATAGAACCAATGCGCAATCACGCTCCATTGAGGATGCATTACGAAAGCGCGATATTCCTTATAGAATTTACGGCGGTTTATCGTTTTATCAGCGGAAAGAAATTAAAGATGTATTGTCTTATTTACGCTTAATTATTAATCCTGCTGATGAGGAAGCACTTAAACGGATTATTAATTTTCCGCCTCGTGGCATCGGACAAACTACAGTAGATAAATTGATTGTATCAGCAAATGGTTATGGACGAACCATTTTTGAAGTGATGAAAAACATTGATAAAACCGATGTTAAGATTAACTCTGGTACTAGAACCAAACTTCAAAATTTTGTGACGCTTATAGAAAGCTTTCAAGTGTTAAATCAAACTGCCGATGTTTTTGAATTGGCAGAACATGTTACCAGAACTACCCATATAATAAAAGAATTCAATAAAGATGGCACGCCAGAAGGTGTTGCTAAAATGGAAAATATTGAAGAGCTTTTAAATGGTATGAAAGACTTTGTTGAAGGACAAAAAGAAATTGCTGATACGACAGGTAGTTTAGCTGAATTTTTAGAAGATGTGGCTTTAGCAACCGATATCGATGCCGATAAAGGAGATCCAGACCATGTGGCGTTAATGACCATACATTTAGCCAAAGGATTAGAGTTCCCTACGGTGTTTGTGGTGGGACTTGAAGAAGACCTTTTTCCGAGTGCTATGAGTATGAATACACGTAGCGAACTAGAGGAGGAGCGACGCCTGTTTTATGTGGCATTAACACGTGCTGAAAAGCAAGCCTATTTAACTTACGCATTATCTAGATATCGCTGGGGAAAGCTTATAGATTCTGAACCTAGCCGTTTTATTGAAGAAATTGATGAACAATATTTAGATATTGTTACACCAATTGAAGAGCGTCGTTTTAATCCGATGCTTAGTGCAGATATATTTGGTGATGTTGAGCCCACACCCAATAAAATCAGATATAAACCAGCAAAACAACCTACATTTAAAAAAGGGAGTACTACTAAAAAAGAACCAGAAAACTTTCAAGTTACAAGACCTAAAAACTTAAAGCCCGTTGCCAAAACCAATGGAAACACCAATTTATTCGATAGCAAATTGGCTGTTGGGAATATTGTAAAACATATTCGTTTTGGAACAGGTGAAGTCATGAAAATAGAAGGAGCAGGTGCAGATATTAAAGCTGAGATTAATTTTCAGCATGGCGGTATTAAAAAGTTGTTGTTGCGTTTTGCTAAGTTGGAGGTTGTGGGGTAGTTTTCAGTCTCAGTCTCAGTCTCAGTCTCAGTGTCAGTCTCAGTTTACAGATGTGTCCATTTTAACTTGGTGTTTTTATATCTTTACGAGAAATACTGCTTTGTCTCAAAGTTAGAAAAAACTACTTCACCATACATACCGAATTAACATGACCTTCACCATCATGTTCTTTTACACTATTATTCGGATCGGTTATCCATTCACCATCTACAATAAATTTGTAGTGATGCTTTCCGCCAGATAAGGGTATAACGTATTTCCAACCATAATCCATTTTACGCATTTTAAATTCATCTTCATTCCAGTTATTAAACGAACCCGTAAGCACTACTTTTTCAGCATTTGTATAACCTCTTAATTTGAAAGCAGTGTATTCTTTTATGTTTATAACCGAATTATATTCTGAATATTCATTTTTAGTTTTATACGGGTTGCCTGGGTCTTCCATCCATTTACCATCAACAATATAACGGTATTGATAAACGTCTGGTTTCATTTGAAGTGTTAATTCCCAACCCGTTACCGTTTTATTCATTCTAAAAAGGGTTTCATTCCATTTATTAAAAGATCCTGCAAGAATAACTTCTTTAGCGTCTTTAAAACCTTTTAGTTTAAAGTTAGCATTTCCTTTATCACTTGGGAAAGCTGTATACATCTTTAGGTTATATACACCGCGAATTCGTCTTCCGTTTTTTGTGGCTTTAGCAGTATTTGGATCATTTTTAGAAGGTTCAGCCCAAAATGAATTATTGATAACAAATTTGAACTCCCAAGAAAACTCATCAGTAAAATCGGAGATGCTTTTTCTTAATTCATAGGTGTATGTATCAACTTGTTTCATTTTCCAATGGTCAACAGACCACTTGTTGAATTCTCCTGAAACGACCACATTCTCAATATCCAAATCTTGAAAATCGTGGATTTGTCCTGTATATTCTTGTGTGAATTTTTTATAATCTCTGGCATCAAATGTAAACACAACACTATCACCTTCAATTTTATAACCCTTAAACTCATCTTTTTGAGAAAAGGCATTAAAACTTACAAAAGCAATAATAAAATAGATGATATGTAAGGTTGTTTTTTTCACTGATGGTTTAAAGGATAATTTATGAAATATAACTTTTCTTTTTGATAATTGATAATGGTTCTTTTTTGAGCAAAAAACTCATAACCCAAAATACCATCTAGATTAGTACCAAAGGCTTCATTCATTTTACTTAAATTAGTCAGCACAGTAAGCATCGGGCCAAAATAGGTGGTTTCGCTTAATTTAACACGGTGCAATTTTCCTGCCAAAACTTCTATTTTTCTCTTCCCTATACCTGTTAAGCGCAATCTTTTTTTAGGAATAAAATACTTTAAAGCCTTTTTATTGATACTCTTATTTATTTGATTGAACTCCGCCGCAGTATCAATTCCTAGTCTTACTGTATGATTGTTTATGGTTCCTTTTACAACAATTGTATGATGTTTTAGCTTGAAATCTAAACTATCTACAATTTTTTCCAAATATACGTGCTTATCTAATTTATCTCCAAAATCATCCACTTTGGTAAGCGTAATTTGGTTAAGATGCATATCAACAAAGATTTCATATTCTTTTAAAATACTATAGCCAATAACCCCTAAAAGCTTAATTTTTTTGCTTTTTTCAATGTGTGATAAATCAATAACGTCAGAATTTCTATTTTCTAATTTGAAGTTTTGAAGTTTGAATTCCTTAATGTGTTTCTCATAAGAGTTCTCAACCGAATGCATAATTCCTGAAGATGCTTCTTGCTTTTTTTGATAGTTAAATACATTTGAAAAATGGACTTTATTTAAAATAAGAGTTTCTGAACCAGTATCAATGATGAAGTTTCCTTTTTTATTTAAAATTTCTGCTTTTACAACTATTAAGTGGTCTACTAATTTGAAAGGAATTCTAGTTGTGTATTCGTTTAAAACTTCGGCTTGTGAAAAGAGTATAGGATTTTTTATATCATCATTTGCATAAACAAAGTTGATATTTAAAGCCAAAAATGATATAAAAATGAGACGCCTTAGCATATTACTAAGACTAATTTAAGAATGAAATGTTACAAATTTATGTTAAAGATGAGTATTTATGAAAACTTTAAGTTTAGTCCAGGTATCAATAATTTCCAAAACACCCAAACCATGACCAGAATCAGGATATAAATTAAATTGATGTGTAACTCCTAAACTTTCTAGTTTATCTCGCATATCTATACCTTGACTGGTTGGGATTAAATAGTCTTGTCCGCCATAAAATAAAATAGTTGGAGGAGAAGCTATTTTTACTTGATGAAATGGAGTAACTTCTTCAAGAAAAAACCTGTGGGCTTGTCCAAATAAATCTAAAAGAGGTTGCATTAAAAGGCTCGCGTTATTTAAGTATGCAGGATCTGTTAAATTAGTAGGGGTCAACAATACTGCAAACCATATTCACTTTTCTATCGGTATCAAAATCACAACTCCATAAAAGTGATAAATGAGCGCCAGCACTAAGCCCATAAAACCAATATTTTCAGAAATAGTTTATTCTTTAGGTGATTAATTGCTGTAGTGATGTCATTCAATTGCATTAGGTAATGCAGATGGTTTATATCAGCCAATTTGTAGCTTTTATTTTGTTAAAAGTCATTCCCAAATTAAATAAAATACCTGAAATAATTTTTTTTAGGTATGTTCATTTCATAAAATAGAAATATATTTACTTAGTAACGTGATGACAATATAAAAATTATGGCGGAGTTTTTAAGAATTTATGAGGAAAACCCTAATCCTAGAGAGATTAACAAGGTGGTTGCGGTCTTAAAAAAAGGTGGTCTTATCATTTATCCAACCGATACCGTTTATGGTTTGGGATGTGATATTACAAACCTAAAAGCCTTAGAAAAGGTAGCTAGAATTAAAGGCATTAAGTTGGAAAAAGCTAATTTTTCTTTTGTTTGTAGCGATTTGAGTAATTTGAGTGATTACGTGAAACAAATTGATACGTCAGTTTTTAAAATATTAAAACGGGCACTTCCTGGGCCTTATACGTTTATTTTACCTGGTTCAAAATCATTGCCAAATCCATTTAAAAAAAGAAAGACTGTTGGTATTAGAGTGCCAGATAATAATATTGCTTTAGAAATTGTAAAGCTACTTGGAAATCCAATCATATCAACATCTATCCATGATGAAGATGAAGTTTTAGAATATACTACAGACCCCGAATTAATTTTAGAAAAGTGGGATAACTTGGTGGATTTAGTTATTGATGGTGGTTATGGCGATAATGAACCCTCAACGGTGATTGATTTATCTGAAGATGAACCTGTGGTTGTTAGAGTTGGTAAGGGGAGTTTGGAACTGTTTTAGGTTAGTAAACTGTTAGTTGAAATTGTCATTGTAAAGCAGTAAAAGGAGCAATCTCATGAAATTGATTTATAACTTGTATTCTTTTGTTTGACTTACTGAAATAGGACATTGCAAATCATTAAATTAAACTCATTTTAAATTACAGTCTTTTCCGTATTAAACAAGGAAATTACTTATATTTTTCCTACTTTTAAGTTCTCCATTTAAGGCTATTATAATAGCAGATAATTTTTTGAATAAAAAAAGCGATTCGTAAGAACTGCTTTGAATGTTTTAGCTCACGGTTTTATTTTTGATAAACAGGAGTTCGTGCAACATTTAAAAAAAAGAAAGTGATATAGAATTAACTATACCACTTTAAATGTTTTCACAACGGAATAATCCTTATTGTGAATTGCTTTTAGAATTGTATTCAAATATAATAAAAAAATAATAATCTAATTACGGATTTACGTAATAGAGTTTTTGATAAAAATTTAACTTAGATAAAAATATATTAAATGAAAAAAATACTAGGACTCGATTTAGGGACGAACTCGATTGGATGGGCGTTGATTGAATCTGATTTTGAAAAAAAAGAAGGCAAAATAAACGGTTTAGGTAGTAGAATTATCCCAATGAGTCAAGATGTACTAGGGAAATTTGATTCAGGTGTTTCAATATCCCAAACAGCAGAAAGAACAGGTTATAGAGGTGTTAGAAGGTTAATTCAGCGTAATTTATTGAGAAGAGAACGATTGCATCGCGTTTTACAAGTTCTAGATTTTTTACCAGAACATTATTCCAAATCAATTGATTTTGAAAAAAAACTTGGTCAGTTTAAAGACAATATTGAAGTAAAACTTAATTATCGTAAAAATGAACTTGGAAACCATGAGTTTATTTTTAAAGATTCTTTTAAAGAAATGGTAAAAGAGTTTAAACAAAGTCAACCTCAACTATTTTATGAAAGAGAAAATGGTGTTGAAACCAAAATACCTTATGATTGGACACTCTACTATTTACGTAAAAAAGCCTTGTCTAAAAAAGTTTTAAAAGAAGAACTAGCGTGGATTATTCTCAACTTTAATCAAAAAAGAGGGTATTATCAACTAAGAGGTGAAGATGAAGTTGATGAAAATAAAATAGAAGAATTTTATTCTTTAAAAGTAATAGATGTCCAAGAAACTGAAGACAAAAACGCAAAAGGCACTTGGTATAATGTTATTTTAGAAAATGATTGGGTTTATAGAAGACAAAGTAAAGAGCCATTGAATAATTGGGTCGGAAAGAACAAAGAGTTTATAGTAACGACCAATAAAGAAAAGGACGGCTCTTTAAAACAAGACAAAGAGGGCAACGTTAAAAGAAGTTTTAGAGCTGTAGATTCAGAAAAAGATTGGATTGCTATTAAAAAGAAAACGGAGCAAGATATTGAAAACTCAAAGAAAACAGTTGGGCAATACATTTATGAAACACTTCTAGAAAACCCAACTCAAAAAATACGAGGAAAACTTGTAAAAACTATTGAAAGAAAGTTCTATAAGGAAGAATTTATTGAAATTTTAAAAGAACAAATAAAACACCATCCTGAATTACGCGATGAAGAATTATATAAACGGTGTATTCAAGAATTATATCCAAGAAACGAAGCACATCAACACAATATTAAAAATAAAGGTTTTGAGTATTTGTTTACGGAAGATATTATCTTTTACCAAAGACCCTTAAAAAGTAAAAAATCTACCATTTCTGGATGTCAATATGAAACCAGAACATTTAAAAAACAGATTGTTGACAAAGTAACTAATCATGAAAAAGAAATTTGGCATAAAGAACCTTTAAAAGCTATTTCTAAATCGCATCCTTTGTTTCAAGAATTTAGGTTATGGCAGTTTTTAAAGAATTTCAAAATTTATCAAAAAGAAGATGAAAATGGAAATTTAATAGATCAAGATATAACAAGTAATCTATTAAGTACTGAAGAAGATTGTGTGGAATTGTTTGATTTTTTAAATACAAAAAAAGAGATTGAACAGAAACAAATCATTCAGTTTTTTGTTGATAGAAAGCAAATAGAGAAAAGCAAAAAAAACAACTATCGTTGGAATTATGTGGAAGATAAAAAATATCCATCTAATGAAACTAAATCACAATTTGTGTCTCGATTAAAAAAAGTTAAAAATCTTGATTTGGATACATTCTTAACTCCAGAAATTGAACTTAAGTTATGGCACATTATCTATTCTGTTAAAGATAAAAATCAGTATGAGAAAGCTATTGAAAATTTTGCCATCAAAAATAATATAGATGTAGTTTCATTTGTGGAAAATTTCAAAAGACACCCGCCATTTAAAAATGATTACGGTTCTTATTCTGAAAAAGCCATTAAAAAGTTGTTGCCATTAATGCGAATGGGTAAATATTGGGATGAGATGATTATCAAACCAGAAATTAAAAATAGAGCTTTTGATATAATTGAACGATTAAAAGATATTGATTTTAATAACGAAAAGATAGACGAAAATATTACAGATGATGACATCCCAAAACAATTACTAAAAAGCTTTTTAGATTTTAAAGAAAAAAACCCTATAAAAGGTCTTAATACATATCAAGCCTGTTATTTAGTTTATAATCGTCATTCAGAATCAAATAACATTGCGCACTGGAAATCTCCAGATGATATAACTAAATATTTAGAAGAATTTAAACAACATAGCTTGCGAAACCCAATTGTAGAACAAGTAGTTACTGAAACCCTAAGAACGGTAAGGGATATTTGGCAACATTATGGACAAGGACAAGAAGATTTTTTTAGTGAAATTCATGTAGAATTAGGAAGAGAAATGAAAAACCCTGCCAGTAAGCGTAAAGCATTAACGGAAAGGGGTACACAAAACGAAAACACAAATCACAGATTAAAAGAAATTTTAAAGGAATTACAAAATGAGGGTGTTAAAGAAGTTAAGCCATATTCTCCAAATCAGCAAGAAATTCTAAAAATTTATGAGGAAGGTATTTACCAAAGCTTAGATGTAATTGATGATACTATTGAAAAAATAAGAAAGAATAGTTCGCCTACAAAATCTGAAATAGTAAAATATAAACTATGGTTAGAACAAGGTTATATTTCTCCGTATACTGGAAAAATTATTCCTATGAGTAAACTGTTTACTACAGACTATCAAATAGAGCATATCATTCCTCAATCTCGTTATTTTGATAATTCTTTAAGTAATAAAATAATTTGTGAAAGTGAGGTGAATCAATTAAAAGACAACCAAACTGCCTATGAGTTTATTAAAAATCATGGTACGGAAAAAGTGTCTTTAGGAGAGGGGAAAACGGTTGATGTCTATACTTTGGAACAATACGAACAGCATTGCAATCAATATTTCAAAAAAAACAAGGGTAAACTTAAAAAATTATTAAGTAAAGAAATCCCTGAAGGCTTTATTAATCGCCAATTAAATGATAGCAGATACATTAGTAAGCTAATAAAGAGCTTATTGGGTAATTTGGTTAGAGAAGAAAATGAACAAGAAGCCACTTCTAAGCATATTGTTCCTGTAACAGGCTCTGTTACCGCAAAACTCAAACAGGATTGGGGATTAAATGATAAATGGAATGAGTTGGTTGCATTAAGATTTAAGAGATTAAATAACATGACTAAAACTAATGATTTTGGGTTTTGGGATGAGAAAATTAATGCTTTTAGAATACAAGTTCCTGATGAGGTTTCTAAAGGATTTTCAAAAAAACGAATAGACCATAGGCACCACGCATTAGATGCTTTGGTAATCGCTTGTTGTACCAAAAAGCACATTAATTATTTAAATGCTCTAAATGCTGAAAATAAAAATTATGGGTTAAGAGATTCATTATTAATTAAGAATGAAGACAACCATTACACAAAATATTTTCAACATCCTTGGACTAATTTCACAACAGAAACAAAATCCTTTTTAGAAAAAACCATTGTTAGTTTTAAGCAGAATACAAGAGTAATTAATAAAACCAATAATAAAACATTGCAATGGATTAAAAAAGATGGACAGCTTAAAAAGGAATTGGTAAAACAAACTAAAGGAGATAGTTGGGCAATTAGGAAGCCTATGCATAAAGAAACAGTGTCTGGAAAATTAAATATTTCTACTCCAAGAGGGAAAATAGCAACTGCTTCAAGAGTTTCTTTATCGGAAATAAAAACCATAAAACATCTTGAAAAAATAACAGATGCTAGTATTCAAGGCATATTAAAAAGTCATTTAAAAAATTATTTAGATGATAAAGGGAAAGAACAATTTGATTTAGCATTTAATTCTGATGGTTTAGAAGAATTAAATAAGAACATTAAGGTTTTAAACAATGGTAAAAACCACCAGCCTATTTACAAAGTAAGATTATATGAAATTGGAAGCAGATTTAAAGTCGGTTATTCTGGAAATAAAAAAGATAAGTATGTTGAAGCAGCGAAAGGGACTAACTTGTTTTTTGCTATCTATTGGGATGAAAAGCGGCAAAAACGAGTATATGAAACAATACCTTTAAATGAAGTTATTGAACATCAAAAACAAGTAGCAAATCTAACTAAAGATGAACGCACACCTGTGCCAATTAACAATACTAAAGGGCGATTTTTATTTTCATTGTCTCCTAATGATTTGGTTTATGTGCCAACTGATGAAGAAATGGAAAACCCTTCTTTGGTTGATTTTAATGATTTAACTAAAATTAATTTAGAAAGTATATATAGAATGGTAAAGACTTCAGGAGTTGAATGTTATTTTATTAGAAATGATATTTCTAGTCTAATAAAGCAATATGATGCAAAAACTAAATTTGGAGAATTGGGAAGTCAAAATAAATATCAAACAACAATGTGTGATAATACTTTAAAAGTCTCTGATAGATGCTGGAAACTAAAAGTTGATAGATTGGGTAATATTATAAATGTTGTGAAATGATAAACCGCACGCTATTTTTTTTTGTAACCAAAACCACCAAATAACCAAAAAGAGCATTTAGTAGCAATTAGATCAAAAAAATCAATTTCCCTAAATGACAAATAAAAAGTGATTTACAATATAAAATAGTAAGCAACACAAAAAACATATATTAAAAACACTTAAAAACCAATAAACCATGTCAGAAAAACTAAAATCAGAAGGCCAATGCCTCTTTTGCAGCAAACTATATACAAAGGCAGGAATCAACAGGCATTTGCAAAAGCACTTGGAACAAAAGGTAATAGGGGAACGTCCTGGAAAATCGTTTTTGTTAAAAGTAGAAACAAAAAAATCTTGGGGTAGTACGCCCTATTTTCTCTCGTTATGGATAGACGGGGAAGCAGAAATGGATGACCTCGATTTTTTCCTAAGAAGCATCTGGCTGGAATGTTGTGGGCACATGAGTTCTTTTACAAATCCCAAAAACCGACCGCAATATGGTGGGATGTGGGACTTCTTTGAGGCACAAGAATTGTTTGAAAAAGGTAAAACAAGGGCCTATGAGAAAATGATGGAAGAAGGAAAGGGAGAGGTGCCTATGAGCAGGAAAGCCAAAGATGTTTTTGAAGAAAAACTAACCTTGGAATATGAGTATGATTTTGGCAGTACCACGGCGCTTCAAGTGACAGCAATGTCTGTATATCCAGTTAAGGCAGACCAAAAGATTGTTCTTCTATCCCGAAATGAACCTTTAGTGGTTATGTGTAGTGCATGCGGCAAAAAACCCGCAACGCAAATCTGTACCGTATGCTATTATGAGGAGGAATCCCAATTTTGTGACACTTGTGCTGAAGCGCATGCAAAGCAATGTGAGGATTTTGATGATTACGCAGCAATGCCAGTTGTTAATTCCCCTCGTATGGGTATGTGTGGCTATGAAGGTGGCGATATTGATATTGAGAGAGATAGAATTATAAAACAGGCATAAATGATAAAACGCACTCTATTTTTCGTGAATCCAGCCTATTTAAGTACCAAGAATAAGCAGTTGGTGGTCAATTACCCTGATGATAGCACATTGACCAAAACCGTGCCTATTGAGGATATTGGTATGTTGGTTCTTGAAAATCAGCAAATTACCATCAGTAATGGGTTATTGGCAAAACTGATACAAAACAAAGCTGCCATTATAAGTTGTGATAGTTATCATTTGCCCATTAGTTTATTACAACCTTTAGTGGGACATAGCGAACAGACCGAACGTATTAGGTATCAATTAAACGCTAGCGTACCCTTACAAAAAAACTTGTGGCAACAAACCATAAGTGCGAAAATAAGCAATCAAGCATGTTTTATGGATATCCGTGATATTCCAGCACGAAAAATGCATAAGTGGGCAAATGAAGTAAAGAGTGGTGATACTGAAAACCATGAAAGTAGGGCAGCGGTATATTACTGGCAACATATTTTTGGTATAGACGATTTTAAACGCGGACAGCATGGAGATGCTCCGAATAACTTACTGAATTATGGCTATGCAATTTTACGGGGTATTACAGCTCGTGCCTTGGTAAGTAGTGGCATGTTGCCTTCAGTGGGTATTTTTCATCGTAATAAGTATAATGCCTTTTGTTTGGCAGATGATATCATGGAGCCTTATAGGGTTTTTGTGGATGTGTTGGTAAATGATATTGTACAGTCTGATGAGCCTTATAAAGAATTGACAACTTCATTAAAAACTGGTTTATTGCAATTACCTGTAATGGATGTGATTATTGATGGTAACAAAAGTCCTTTAATGGTCGCTATGAGTAGAACAACCAATAGTTTATATGAATGTTTTACAGGAATAAGCAGAAAGGTTTTATATCCAGAGTTTGTTTAAAAAGACCTCTTGACTAAGCTCGATGTGACACTATGGAAAATGATAGATTTTCAAGATTAAACCAATATAGAAGTATGTGGGTGTTAGTGTTTTTTGATTTACCGACCGAAACGAGAACGGATCGAAAACGAGCAACCAAGTTTAGAAAAAACTTGCTGGATGATGGTTTTAGTATGTTCCAGTTTAGTATTTATATGCGCTTTTGTGCCAGTAGGGAAAATGCCGAAGTGCATACCAAACGCGTTAAAAAAAGTTTGCCAGAATTTGGAAAGGTAGGGGTGATGCAAATAACCGATAAACAATTTGGGATGATGCAACTGTTTCACGGACAAAAACCTGCGACATTGGAAACACCTTCGCAACAACTAGAACTGTTTTAACTTAAACTGTCATGCTGTTCTGAGGCTTCGGGAGATTCGCATCTCATTTTAAAAAAAGTTAGAAAATAAAATGTCAGGTCGAGCGCAGTCGAGACCTTCTTAAAAGCTTTAAATTATACATCCTAATAAATCACTTAACGAGCAGTATATCAATTTATTAAGTCTTGATATACTGCGAATGCTAAGTAAAAATACAATTCTGAAAGCAATTCACAAC
>NZ_CAXBLF010000040.1:0-31005 GCF_963976535.1 uncultured Algibacter sp.
TTTTTCAATGAACTTAATCATATTTTGTATCCCCAAGTAACGCAGGACACACAACGTTAGTTCAACAAAGTATATAAAAAATTGCTGGTTTTAGCTTAACCAATGTGAGTTGCTTTGTTTGCTTGCATCCGATTTTCCTTCGGAAAATCCTCGCACACAAACACGCAACTTTCCATATACATAACCGTTAAACGAACCTCCCCAAATCACAACAAAATTCCCCTTACAACCTTCCAAATAATTAAATTAAAATGGGCATAGATAACATCACCGTTTTACCAGAATTACTTAAAAGTCCGTTTGAAGGCACGTTATCTGCAAAGTGGTGTGCGGAGAAAAATAACTACATTTACCGCATATTTTGCGGAGAATAATTTGGCGGTGCGGAGAAAAACAATTAAATTTACCGCATAATGTGCGGAGAATGAGTAAATATATATACGAATACGATGAATGGCCATATTTTACTTGGGATTCAAATAAATTACTGAATTTAGTTTCAGAAGTACGAAATTTACAGGGACAACTTACTGGGAAAATGGATGCTTTAGGGTTCAATTTACAAAATGAAGCCTTTCTTGAAACACTTTCACAAGATGTAATTAAATCTAGCGAAATAGAAGGTGAGATACTTGATAATGATCAAGTGAGGTCATCCATAGCAAGAAGATTGGGGATGGACATAAGCGGATTAGTAGAAAGTGATAGAAACGTAGACGGTGTGGTAGAAATGATGTTAGACGCAACGCAAAAGTTCAATAAAGAGTTAACAGAAGACAGGCTCTTTGGATGGCACTCCTCATTATTTCCATCAGGAAGGAGTGGAATGCATAAAATAATTGTTGGTAACTGGCGAGATGATTCTACAGGACCTATGCAAGTGATTTCTGGTCCAATGGGCAGAGAGAAAGTTCATTTTCAGGCTCCAAATGCCACTAAAATTCAAAAAGAAATGGACCAATTTCTTAATTGGTTTAATAAAGAAAAAAGTGATGATCCTGTATTAAAGGCAGCGATTGCACATCTATGGTTTATAACTATTCATCCTTTTGAGGATGGAAATGGTAGAATGGCTAGAGCGATTACGGATCTTACATTATCAAGATCTGAAAAACGTCCTGAGAGGTTTTATAGCATGTCGACCCAAATAAGAAATGAAAAAAAACAATACTATGGTATTTTAGAAACAACACAAAAGAACACCCCTGATATCACAGATTGGTTAGAATGGTTTTTACTCTGTTTAAAAAATGCAATCATTGCATCAGATGAAATTGTCCAAAAAGTAATGATAAAACATAAATTTTGGAACGAAAATAAATCTGTTCCATTTAATGAAAGGCAAATAAAAATTATAAATATGCTATTTAATACCTTTTTCGGAAACTTAACAACAACAAAATGGGCGAAAATTAATAAATGTTCTCCAGATACTGCTCTAAGAGATATACACGATTTAATAAATAAGAAAATTTTAAAAAAACAAGAAGGTGGCGGAAGAAGTACAAGTTACGAAATAATAAAACCCAGCAGATAACAATGGCCATAATTAATGCGGGTTTTGGTGCTTAACCCAAAGTTTTGAGCTTTTAACTAAGTCCACCAAATCTTTTGATTTGGCTTTAAAAATGAAAAAATAAAACAAAATAAAAAGTTTTGGCTAAGTGCTAGTTCGAAAGTTCAGTTTTCTGAATTCCCGTACTAACCATAGCCGAGGCGTTAAACGAACCTCGCCAAATCACAACAAAATTCCCCTTACAACCTTCAAAATAATTAAATTAAAATGCGCATAGATATCATAACTGTTTTACCAGAATTACTTAAAAGTCCGTTTGAAGCTTCCATTTTAAAACGTGCTATTGAAGCCGGTTTGGTAGAAGTCCATTTTCATAATTTAAGAGATTATACTACTGATAATTACAAATCTATAGACGACACGCAGTTTGGTGGTGGTGCAGGTATGGTAATGATGGTAGAACCTATTGATAAATGTATTTCGGCATTACAAGAAGAACGCCATTATGATGAAGTGATTTATATGACACCAGATGGTGAAACCTTAAAACAAGGTATTGCCAACCAATTATCATTAAAAGAAAACATGATTATTTTATGCGGTCATTATAAAGGTGTTGACCAACGGGTACGCGACCATTTTATAACGCGCGAAATTTCCATTGGGGATTATGTATTATCTGGTGGCGAGTTGGGAGCTGCTGTACTTTGCGATGCTATAATTAGATTAATACCAGGTGTATTAGGTAATGAAACCTCTGCCCTAACCGACTCCTTTCAAGATGGATTGTTAGCACCGCCTATTTACACAAAACCAAGAGACTATAAAGGTTGGAAAGTACCTGAATTGTTATTTGGTGGAAACTTTCCTGAAATTGAAAAATGGCGTGAAGAGCAAGCCTATTTAAGAACTAAAGAACGACGCCCTGATTTGTTGGATGATTAATAGAACGTCATTGCGAGGCGTTTTTACGACGTGGCAATCTTTTTAATTGTAGTTCCTTATGTGAGATTACGTCGTCATTCTTCCTCGTAATGACGTAATTTGATTAACTTTTTGTTAAAATTGAAACTACTAACCATAAACAAGTCTGTGTTAAGGATAGAAGCGGCATCCTTTATGCGAAGCTTTAAATAAATTTAACTTTAATTGAAACTTCATGTAAATTTAATAGATAGATCCCGAAACAAGTTCGGGACTGCTTCGCATAAAGATATAGCGGATAGCCTGACTTTTTGCTTTTACTAAACATGAAACTATTACGATATTTTCAAGCAAAAAGAAACACCAAAAAAACACAAATAAAAGGTTGCAGATTATGAATTAATAGTTATTTTTGCAGCCAATTTCGGATTAACCTCTGGCGAGAATCGTGAATGTTGTTCTGGATTAATTATAATTAAATTTAAAGATATGGAATCTTTAGTAAAATTTGTACAAGACGAATTTGTAACAAGAATAGATTTACCAGAATTTGCTGCTGGTGACACCATTACAGTATTCTACGAAATTAAAGAGGGTAACAAAACGCGTACTCAGTTTTTTAGAGGCGTAGTAATACAAAGAAGAGGGACTGGAAGTTCAGAAACTTTTACAATTAGAAAAATGTCTGGATCAATTGGTGTAGAGCGTATCTTCCCAGTTAACTTACCTGCATTACAAAAAATAGAAATTAACAAACGTGGTAAAGTGCGTAGAGCACGTATATTCTACTTTAGAGGCCTTACTGGTAAGAAAGCTAGAATTGCTGAGCGTAGACATTAATAACGATACACCTGCATTTGCAGTGTTTAAAAAGCCTTGAGATTTTCTCAGGGCTTTTTTTTACACTAATTGTTGATTAAAGATATCGTAAAATAAAATAGCTTGTCCCGATTTTTTAAGAAATAATTTTTTCTTAATGTGAATTATAAAAATGAAGCATAGCCTTAGTTACGGGTTCTTTTTATGATGAAACAGAAAGGGAAAAAGATCATTTAATTCTGATGGATTTAATTTACAACTCGTGTTGTTAACAAAAGTTAATAAGTACGGTTTATAAGTGGTTGATATCTAATAGCTTAAAAAATTTGTTTTTTTGAAATCTGATGTTATATTTACAAAAGAAATAATGACGACCTCGGTTGGTTTCGCCTTAAAAACGAATTTACATGACTTTCTAAATAAGGAAACGTTCTTTATATAATTGTTTTTGAGGTTGTATTGTAGCACGTGTATGCGTGTAATACGAAACAACCATGACATTATAAAAAGTGGCACATGTGCAAGCAGGTGAAAACTAGTATAATGAAAAGCTTAAAAAAGCAACATTTGTGAAAGTGGATGTTGTAATGAGAGCAATGCTAATAGCAAATTTAACGCGAAAGCGAAGAGGGAGTGAAAAGCATCAAGAAAACAATTAACAGAAACATTTTAGTAATATGTCAATACATTTTGAAAATTACAATTATGTTTCGTTGAAATAATAAAACTTGAACTGAAAAGGTTTAGATGAAAATTTTAAACAAACATTAGTAGAAATACTAATTAGGTCATGTTGAGTTATTTCAAAAAAGCCATATCAACGGAGATTAAGTTCTGCTATGATATGGCTTTTGTTTTTTATCAAATTACCACTATTTTATCAAATTACCACTATCTCTTGGATCAAGACGGTTTCATTTTAGCCTTGGAGCAAAAAACCGTCCCGAAAGCTTCCGGGATTATATTTTGCCCCACCCGGAATTACGAAAAGGCAATTCCGACCTCCCCTTTGGGGAGGTAAATTCGGAAACCCCGAGGTAGAATCGTCGGGTAATTATTTAGATTAAACACTTCATTTATTTTTAAAGCGCTACCAATTTTTAGACTAAACTTGGTAAATTATCCTTAAATTAGTGTACATTATTTATGAAAAAGCAACTATGAAAACGCACTATAACATTATTATTGCTGGAGCCGGTGGTATTGCGCAAGCTGCTGGACTTATTTTGGCGGAGTGGAGCACCGTAACACCAACCATTTATATTGGGAACCGTACCCTTTCAAAAGCCAACAAAGTTGCCCATTGGATTATGAAAGGCACCACCAAACCTTGTAAAGTTATTGGGTTTCATCTAGATCCATTACATATTTCCGACGCCGTAAAAATCATTTTTAAAAATGGTGATGCCCTACTCGACTGCTTACCTGGTAGTTTAGCACCAACCATGGCGAAACTCGCAACTCATAATAACCTCTATTATGCCAACCTTACCGAATATGTTGCAGAAACAAACCAAATTATAGATTTAGCTAAACATGCTAAAACAGGTTTCGTTTTGCAAACAGGTTTAGCGCCCGGTTATATTGATGTATTGGCACATTTTATGTTCCAAGAATTTTGCAAGCACTACCAAATGAATCAGGCAGATAAACTAGAATTAAAGGTGGGCGCACTCACCAATCATGCCATTGCACCACATTTTTACGGGTTTACTTGGAGTCCCGTTGGTGTGGCTACAGAATATGTAAAGGATTGTATTGTTATTCGAGATTTTAAAAAAATGGCGCTTCCTGCCCTTTCTGAAAGAAGCCGAATCATCATTAACGGGATTACTTATGAAGACAATCTCACCTCTGGCGGTGCAGCAGACCTTCCTGATGCCTTGAGCGGCAAAGTGCAGCATCTGGATTATAAAACGTTGCGACACCCAGGCCATTATGGATGGGTTGAGAACCAATTAACAGGTTTAAAAAAAAATTCCAAAGATTCTATTTCTGGTTTACAAGACATTATGCTAGATAACATTCCGCATGTGGAAGACGACCAAATTGTAATTTATACTGCTGTAGAAGGTAAGGACTCTAAAGGCATCTTACGCAGAGTCGAAATTGCTAAACATATTAAACCACTACAAATAGGTAAACATACGCTACGAGCCATACAAACAACCACTGCGGCTCCTTTAGTACAAGCCATTCAATGGTTGTTGGAAACAAAACCTAAAGGCGTTATACTTCAAAGCCAACTGAATGCAAAGATTTTTTTAAATGGTGCGTTTATAACTAGGGTTTATGGAACGGTTTAAGATGCCCCTTTAGAATAGGCAATCTGGCTACCGCAGTTTCTTATTTTGTGGGTGATGTTCTTGAAGGTATCAGCACTAGCTAAGATTAATTTATTTTTTGCGTATTAGTTTTTCCCGCTCTAAAGTCTTAATCAATTTTTTAATGTAGGCATTCATAGCTTTATCACTATTATATGGATCTACCAAATCAAAAGAACCTTGCCAAATTAAAGACTTATCAGACGTTTTGTTTAGATTATACAAGGATGTTTCAATATTGAAAACTTTATATCTGCTGGAATGCTCCTGCTTAAAATAAGCTTTTTGATAGGCTAAATAATAAAGGGCAAAACGTCGTAAATGATAATCGGTTTTTGAAGATTCACTACCATAAGATTCATTATCACTTACACTTTTAACCAAAGAGACCAAAACCGTATCGTACCCTTTTGATAGTAATTTATCAATCTGAGCTTCAATATCTTTTGCCGCTTGTTTAGAGTCTGTAAACGTTGTTTCAAAAACTACAGCACTTTGTACAGCTATAATATTTCTAGTATTTAAATGGGTTATAAGTTGAAACTCAAAAGCTTTGCGCGCTTCATAATTAGGCGTAACACCAACAACTAAGACTTTTTGAGGTTTAAATGTCTTATACTCAGGGTTTTTCCAGCTATTGATGAGTCTTGTTGAAGAGCAACTTGGTATCAATAAAATAAAAACCAAGACCACTACCCTTTTAATCATGACACTCATATTACTTAATAGCCTCTTCATTTAATTGTTCCTCAAACAGCACTGGGTTGATAAGTTGTTGTTCGTCTAAAACAACAATAACAAGTCTTACATAATCATTTACCGTCTCACGGATAGATTCTGGATCCATAACATCTATATAGCCTTTCCAAATAAGTTCTCTGTCTTTGGTGGGGCAAATACAATACATGGCTGTTTCTGTATGATACACCGTGTATTCTTCATAATAATCCGGATTATAGAAAGCATCTTGATACATTAAATAATCTTCTCTAAACTTTCTATGGGTTCTATCATAGCCGTCATAATTCGTCTTGTAGACAATTTTATCTTCTACGCCTATGACCTTTGTGAATAAAATAGTATCAAATCCATCCATTATAAGATTGCCTTCAAGTGCTTTAAGCTCTTCTTCTGTCTTTTTTTCTGAAGCAAAAGATGGCTCAAAATATGCTGAACTCATTACAGCTTCTATGCCTCTGGTATTGAATTCTTTTTGTAATTGCCTTTCAAATTGCTGTCTAGCTTTAAGGTTTGAAGTCATACCCACCAACAAAACCTTATTAGGATAATACTGGTCAATATCCGGGTTTTTCCAGTTTTCAACCAGCTCTGTTGTGGAGCATCCTAAAATCAAAAAGCAAATAGCTAAAATTTTAATAAGTTTCATTAGTGCTTTATTTTTATTGAAGCAGGCGCTTTTGTTTCCCTTCTTTTATAATACTTTTTATAAGTGTGAATAATTGCGATTTTAAAGCTCTGTATTTTTCTAAAAAGCGACTTACTTTAATGATGAGTTTTCCATGTTCATCTTTATAAGCGTTTTCTTCTTTAAGCTGATTTATGCCGTCCACCATAATTTTAAGTCCTTTTTCATGGTTTACTATGGTATTTATCAATATATCGGTTTCCTTTTGTGAGGTACTTAATTGGTCAATAATTTTTTTACTGTGCATAAAATGTTTTGAATCTATAAGCTGAAGGGTGTACGATTTTACCAAATCATCAAAAAATAGCTGCTCGTCTTTTGCAAACCTTAGTTCAGATAACCATTTAAGAGAACCGCTATGCATAGTTTCTGTGCTTAACCATGCTTCATATTTTTTTTCTGTAACTTTTTTAGTTTTCATTTTGAGTTATTTTAAGGTTGAAAAAAAGCAGAAAGGAAGCTAATGATGGTCATACCAAATAAACTTCAAATTTATTTGGTATGACTACTTTCTGCTCTAAATAAAAAGTTATAGAACTTCAATAACTTTTTTAGGTACATCTTTTACAATGGTTTCTTCTTTTTTTAATAGTTTAATTTTTAGAACACCATTTTTGTAAACTGCTTTCACATCTTGATCTAAATCTATAGAAGGCGGAAGTGTCAAAGATTTTTCAAAGGATTTATAACTAAATTCTTTACGAGCATAATCGTCTTCTTTTGTCTCATCTTCTACCTCTTTTTCACCACAAACATGAAGTACATCATCTTCAATAAAAACTTCAAAATCTTTTTTATTAAAGCTTGGAGCTGCAAATTCAATTTCAAAATCTTTTTTATGCTCTTGTACGTTCATTGCTGGCATCAGGCTATTTTCTTCAAAGAAATCATTATCAAAAACGTCCTCAAATTTTGTCAGATTATTTAAGTTAGGACTAAATAATCTGTTGCCCCAAGGTCTTAATAAACTATTACTCCAAGGGGTAAGTAATTGATTTTCAAGTGGAGATAAACCGTTACGTCTTCTCTTTTTCATTAATGTTGTCATAATAATATATATTTAGGTTAAACTTATATTGTAACTCTAATGTATTTACAGAAAGCGATTTTTACAATGATATATATCAGTCAGATAATGGAGTTATTAGAAACTTTTTTTTAACTTTTAGTTTTTAGTACATGACAAAAATTTGGAATAGAATTATAAACTGCACACATATAGCATATTACGGATTTTTTATTTTGTAGACCTCACAGGTTTTAAAAACCTGTGAGGTCTTTGTTATCCTGAAAATTGCGAGTAGTTTATCTCTCGAAATTAATTTTTGTCATGTACTTAACTTTTAGTTATTAATAACGCTTTCTATGAACTGAAACAACCTAAATTTAAAAATGAAAATTTTTTCCTTAAAGTTGAATATTTTATGTTTTATGGCATCATGCTCTTTAATAAAAAAATGATCGCAAGCCAAATCTTCGCACTCAATTTTCTTTCCAATTAGTTTGGCATCTGAACTTAAATCATTCAATAAATTTGTGCAGTTTTCATTCAGAGCCTGTATTTCATTTTTAAACTTAACCAGGGTTTCATACAAATTAATTTCGTGAGGTTTAAAAATGGGCTTATCTAATAATAATTTATAAAATTGAAGTTCGAATTTTAAATTTTCAAGACTCGTTATATCCGTCAATATATTGAACTGTAATTCTTCTATAGATTTATCATCTGTGAAGCTTTTATACGATTGTAGTGTTTCCATGGTTTCACTGTTTTAAGATTATATCATCACTTTTTCTACATCTGTAAGTTTTGGAATGGTAACCTGCCAGTTGTAAGTATCTTCTATTTTTACTCGAAATGCATCTAAAGCAGTAGATTCGCCATGAATTAAAAACACCTTTTCTGGAATATTTTTAATATTACTCATCCAATCTAACAAATCGTTTTGATCTGCATGTGCCGATAAGCTTTCTATACTTTTGATAGTGGCTTTTACGGGATAGTATTTACCAAAAAAGCGTATTTCATGCACCCCTTCTTGTAATTGTCTGCCTCTAGTACCCTCAACTTGATACCCTACCAAAAGTACCGTAGTTGATGGCTCATCAATAAGTTGTTGTAAATAGGTTAAAACGCGACCACCAGTTACCATACCGCTACCTGCTATAATTATTTTAGAACGTTTATCGTCAATGGTTTCCCAAGTTTCTTTATAAGATTGAATACAATTTATGTGGTTGCACATGGCATGATAATCTGCCATTGATAATTTATGCCACTTAGGAAAACGCTTAAAAACCTCTAAAACATTATTTCCCATTGGGCTATCAATAAAAATGGGGATGTTTGGTATCTTATTTTTTTTATAAAGTTTCCAAAGCACATACATGAGTGTTTGCAAACGCTCTACTGCAAAACTTGGTATGATTAAATTTCCTTTTTTATGAATGGTTTCGCTAATAATTTGAGAAAGTATAGCTTCTATATTGTCATCAGGATGCAATTTGTTTCCGTAGGTACTCTCGATAAATAAAAAATCTGCCCATTCGGGTTTCTTAGGGTTTTCTAATAAATAATCATTGGGTCTGCCAATATCTCCTGAAAATACAAATCGTTTTCCGTTTATATCTAATTCAATAAAAGTGGCCCCAATAATATGGCCGTTATACTGAAAACGATAAGATATGTTTGTTGAAAGCGGAATCCATTTATTAAGCAATTCTGCTTGAAACTGTCTTATGGTTTTTTCGGCTTCAAATTTAGTGTAAAAGGGTAATGCCGGATTGTGTTTGGAATATTTTTCTTGGTTTGCTTTATTGGCTTCTTCTTCATGAATTTTAGCACTGTCTTTCAATATAATTTCAGCAATAGCTAGCGTTGGTGCTGTTCCTATAATTTTACCTATAAACCCCTGTTTTACTAAACGCGGTAAGTAGCCCACATGATCTAAATGACCATGGGTAAGCAATACGGTATCAATAGTATTAACGTTAACGGGTAAATTGCTCCAATTAAGGGTTCTTAATTCTTTTAAACCTTGAAACATACCGCAGTCTATCAAGATGTTTTTCTCTGAGGTTTCTATAAGAAATTTAGATCCCGTAACCACACTGGCAGCGCCTAAAAAATTGATTTTTACAAAATTATTCATGTTGAATTTTATTCTTTATAGTTAAAATCTAATTTGAAAAATGCCGCGAATACACTAATTTTTATTTATTATGGATTAATGCAAAAAGAATCTACGCTAATTCTCAAAAAACTATAGATTTTTTATTTGTGATAATTATTTTTACATCTATTTTTAGTTTTAATTAGTGCATTAGTGGCTCTCAATTAAAAGTATAAGTCTACCCTTAATGATTACAAAGCATTTTTATTTCATTCAAGATTTTTTCTTTTCTTGTTTCAGAAATTCCTAGATGGTCTAAATAAAAAACATCGCCTATTAATTCTCTGCACAATACCACATCCCTACTTAGTAAAAACTGTTTTTCCCTTTTGGTTAATAAGGTAGATACCGTAATAGGGTATAATCCTAACCGATCTATGCGATCTTTTAAACCATCATTTTTAGGATAATCCCAGCTTAATAAATACAAATTAACACAGTTACCATATTGTATGGCGGCGTCTGTAAAACGTGTGTTCGTAACTACCCACCCTTTAGTTAGTGTAGATTTATTTTTTGCGGTTAAATTCCAAAAGGCTTTTACATCATTATACCGTGAATTTATATATAACGGAATCTTTACATTGCAATTAAGCCCTTCTTCGTTATGAAATTTACATTCTATGGCATATATTTCGTTATTCTTGTGCGCAATAATATCAATTTCGTGAGTAACACATTGCCCTTGTAAAACAATATCTATTTCAGTTTTATATCCTGAATATTTTAATAGGACACCAATAAAACGTTCAAAAGGAAAGCCTGTTGGTCCCAATTCGTAAATGGCTTTTTTTAGTTTGTATTTAGAAGCCAAATAACTTTTTTTCTTTTTTAGTAACGAGAATGCTCTATTATAGATTTCTTTGGTTGAAATACCTTGATATAACTCATCTCTAACGTTGTCTATAATTTGATTTACGGTTTGCTGGTCTGCACCACTGCGTTTTATGGACGTCTTTAATTTATCCAAAGAAAATTTCACTTTCTCACCCGATGATTTAATGATATCGATTGTGTTTGTTTGTATCATTAGTGTTATAATTTTAAATCATAAGTATTGACTATAATCTACTTTCTTTAAAAAAGGCTTTTACCCAAGCTTTTACTTGTCTTTTGGTCATGCTATCCGTTTTTACAACACCTTTAACTTTAGCACTTAATTCTTTATAAGATGTGTTTAACTCTTTATTAAATTTATCTTTAATCTCTGCTGGACCAAAAAGTACAATAGCATCTGCATCTTTAATTACTGAAGCTAAATTTTTAAAATATTTTTTTTGTTGAAGCTTTTCTCGTTCTAAATATTTACTATCTTGAATAACATCTTGCGGGCCACCTTTTAGTCGCGTTCCCGAACCACCACGAACATGAAAATGCTCAATATTAGATAGTATCGTATTCAAGCTGATATCTCCATTATACAGCATTACAATAATGGCTTTTTCTTTATCTAACCAAACACCGGTTCGTTTTATTTGATTGAATTTTGACTTTGACATAATAATCTATTTTAAAAGTCTTTTTTTAAAGACTATAATTCATAATTAGTTTCTTAAATCGTGCATTACAAATATGGGGACCTTGGAGTCGTAACCAATTTCTTTTACTAATGGGTTGCTTAAAATGCTCCCAAAAAAGGCGTGTTTCTTATTTATAAAAGCCACCAAATCACTATCTCTGCTTTCTACAAAGCAATTTATAGCAGTAGGTATTTCTTTATGGCTGAGTGTATGAAATGTATGAGGTACGCTTTCAAAATATTCTTGTAATAAGGTTTTATTACTGAGTTGCTTTTCGCTCAATTTGTTTTCAGTAGCTACGTGCAAAACCCTAATGGAAGCATTACAATTTTTAGCCAAATCGATTAAATAATTAAGCTCTCTTCTTTTTAGATGGGTTTTAAAACCAGTAGGAAATACAATTTCTTTTGGCAAATTATGTTTTGCTTGTTCTGGTACTACTATTACAGGGCAGTTTCTTACCTTTTCCATCACAGCTATGGCTACACCTCCAAAAATTTTTGTTCTAGAAGCGGTTTTACCTTTGGTGCCCATAATGATCATCTCTATATCCTTTTCTTCTACTACATTTTTAATAGCTTCAACAACGCCATTAAGCACAGATATCGTTTCAAAATGATGCTTTGGGTTATCGTGGTCTCTAAAAGTTAACATATCCAAAACTTTGGCTAAACCGTTTTCAGAATCTAGTTTTGCGGTTTCATACATTTCACTTCCAGGTTCCATATTCATCAAATTACTTATCATGTTGCCAGTAGCAGAAAACACATTCATAATATAAAAATCAACATGTTCTTTTTTATATAGCTCTATTGCATAAGTTATGGCATGCCACGCGTTTTTGGAAAAATCTGTTGGTAATAATATTTTGCGTTTCATGAGTTTGTTTTTTATAGTATTTAGTGTCTGGACGGAAACAGACGATTTTTATAATTTGAATTAGTTTTGATGTCGTTTTTGTTTAGTTTTATGAGTTGATGCCTTAGTATCAAGCGATTAAAAACAAACTGAAAGGGCGCAAAAAGAAACAAATTTAATTTTGCTGTGTTTCCGTCCAGACACTATTTAACTTTAGTACATGACAAAAATTAAAAAGTGTCACATAAATTTACCTTTACAAACTATTGGTTGCAATGATATAAATCAGTTCATTCGGGGATAACCAAAAACGGTATTTTAGATTGAAACCCTAGTTTTTTTATTACAGGTTCCTTTATTATAGCTTCAATAAAACTATGTTTGTAGTTTATCATGACTAGTATATCAATGCCCAATTCTTCGATAAAATCATTAACTTCTACTACCTTTTTTGCATACTTTGGCATCCAGTGTAAACTATACTTATAAGCTTTTAAATAACTTTGGAGCGTAATTAAATTATAATCTTGATTATCGTTGAGTTCCTTCTTAACATTAATGTGTACAATCCTGATTTTAGAATCATACAAATCTGCTAACTGTGTTAAAGGTTTAATTTCCTTAATATCATAAAAACGGTTGTAATCTGTTGGAAAAGCAATCTGTTTTGGCTCAATAAAATCGTATTCCTCTGGTACAATTAAAACAGGACAATTTGTGTTTTTAATAACTCGAACGGTGTTGCTCCCAAAGAAAAATTCTTGTGCTGCAGTTGCCCCTTTTGTGCCCATTATTATAAGATTGATACCCTGTTTTTTAACGGTATCCATTATGGCCTTGGTTAAATGATCTGTGCTTAAAATAATATCAAAATCATGATTTGCGTTAGCGTTTCCACGTTCTGCCAATGCCTTCAAATCCAATAACTCCTTTATGGCTTTTTCCTCCATTATTTTTAATAGTTTGTTTGAAAGATCTTCGAAGGGTGCTCCTGCTACAGTTACAGTGTTTAAAAAATAGAATGTACATTCTTCATCTGTATAAAGTTTTAAGGCATAAACTGCTGCGTTCCAAGCATTATCTGAAAAATCTGTGGGTAATAAAATTTTCCGTTTCATCTGTTCTTTATTTATTGTTTTATAATTTTGATATGTAATTCGCTATTGAATATTTTCGTACCGATAGCAATCGGGAGGTATCAACTTACTCATTATGGCTCATTTCATAATTTAAGCTTTTTATGTTTTTGCAGGTATCACTAAAAAGGGACTATTTAAATGAAACCCTATTTGATTTATAGTCGATTTGAAAAATAAATTTTCAAAAAAAGAATGCTTATTATTAATCATAACCAGCAAGTTTACTCTAGCCTTTAATTGAAAGTTAGTTATTGCTTCAGCCACATCTTGACTGTTTACCCTATGAAATAAATGAACTATATGTTCAAAGTTTTTTTCCAGTATTTGTTTGTGTTTTTTTTGAACTTCTGTCAAATCGTTGCCATAGGACACATTTAATATGTTCACTCTAGTATTAAAAAGTGAAATAATATCAATTAAGGGGTTTAAGTGGTGGTCTTTATAATCAATTTCGTAGTCTGTTGGAAACAAAACCTCATGTGGTATTTCAAAATCAAAATCATCTGGTACGGCTAAAATAGGACAGTTTACATTTTTAAAAACATGCACGGTATTTGAGCCAAATAAAATTTCGGCTGCTCCGGTTGCTCCTTTGGTGCCCATAACCACATAATCTATTTTCTTTTTTTTAGTAACCTCTTTAACTTCCGAAACTAGCGTATTAAATGCCGCCATAGTTTCAATGGTATGGTTCGGATTTTTAAATTCTTTAGTCATTCTTACTTTAAAATCGTCCAGATTTTTTAAAGCGGTTTCCCTAACCGCATCACCCAAACCATATTGTGCTGGATTAACTAAAACATATTCAACATGATAAATAACTGGTGTATAGGTATTTAGCAAATAAAACTTGCAAGTTTCATTCTTAAAAAGTTGTAAAGCATAGGTTATGGCATTCCAAGAATTTTCCGAAAAATCAGTAGGTAATAGTATCTTTTTCATGGCTTTCAGATTTTAAGTTAGAACTAATCGCGTTTTATGTTTTGCAATGCTAAAAATGGAATTTTCAGATGTAAACTCAGTTCATCTACAGTAGATAAAAACAAGTTGCTTTCTAAAAAAGAATGTCTTGTATTTACCATAACTAGCATATCAATGTAATTTTCTTTTATGTATGCATATATGGCATTAATAATGTGTTTACTATTTGCTATTTTGAAATTGAGACTGTTTTTGCACAATTCTTCCTTTATAAAATTTTGATTGTCTTCTTGCCGCATAGAAAGCTTTTTACTTTTGGATACGTAAAGCATATCAATTACCGTACGATAAGGCGAAACCATTTCGCAAAGCAATTTTAATTCGCGTCTTTTGTAGGGTAATAAATAGTTTGTTGGAAATAGAATGTGTTTAGGCTGGTTATATTTATAGTTCTCTGGGATAGCCAACACGGGACATTGCACGTATTTAAGAACTTGTAATGTATGACTTCCAAAAGTCAACTTTTTGTCATTGGTTTTTCCACGAGTTCCCATCACTATAATATCTATATTCTTCTCATCTACAATTTTATCAGTCTCATCCAAAAGCATGTTATTAGATGAAATTATGTTATAAGTATGTCTTGGGTTTGGTGATAGTTCTTTTATTTTATTTAAAATAATCTCTAGTGCCTTCAATGATTTTTTACTTATACGCTTTGTGATTTTATCTAAAGACTCTTTTTCCAGTAACGTTTCATCGGCATAAATATCGTCCTGATAGGCGTTCATAATGTAATAGTCACTTTTTTCATATTTAAAAAGTTCTATAGCATATTTAATAGCATTCATTGCATTCTCAGAAAAATCGGTAGGAATCAGTATTTTTCTCATGGTTCTAAATTGTTTACGACTAAATATAAATACTAGAACATGCCGATGCAATGATATATATCAGATTGAAAATTTGGTGGTTTATTAAACCAATTATTATTGGGGATTGGGGATTGGGGATTGGGGATTTTATTCAAAAAAAAAAGGGAATTGTTAATGAACATTCCCTTTTTTTATTCACGTTATTAAGTATGTGAATCGATTAATAGCCACCTTTTAAATAGGAAACAGGAAGCCTAAACTTCCTGTTTCCTTTTGAAATGTTCGATTTTATTAACTAACTTTTCCTAATCATTAATATCCCTAATAAAAGCTATATTAAATCTTCAGATAACCAATATCTTCAAACATTTCTGTACAGCACTAAACATTTTGCAATGTAAAATTCTGATTTTTATAAAAAGCAGGAAGTTTAAACCTCCTGCTTTTCCAAAGTATTTAATGTCATCATTGAACTTTTGGTTTTCTACAATACACCTCTATTGCTAAAGATAATATCGAGGTTTTCCTGCCAAACAATAGCTTCAAATACTTTGTTTTGGTTTTGCCATCTTACAACAACAAAACCTATGCTTTATAAAAAGCAGGAAGCCGAAACTTCCTGCTTTTCCAAAGTATTTAATGTCATCATTGAACTTTTGGTTTTCTACAATACACCTCTATTGCTAAAGATAATATCGAGGTTTTCCTGCCAAATAATAGCTTCAAACACTTTGTTTTGGTTTCGCCATCTTACAACAACAAAACCTATGCTTTATAAAAAACAGGAAGCCGAAACTTCCTGTTTCTTCTGGAGTTTAACTTTATTATTCAATTTTTTAACCTTACAACCCAATTATTGCAAAAGCAATAATTGAAAGCTAGTACAATTAAACAATACTTTTATACTCCGTAGTTTTTTAAACTGCTAAAATGCGTAAGAACGTTTTAATTATAATGCTAATATATATCACTAAACCTTACTGGGAAATGATATATATCAGTTTAGAAAAACTACATAGGTACAATGCCATAAACAATATTTAGTAAAAACAACCCCGTTAAAAACAACAAGGTATAAATGACTTGTACCAATTTTATATTAATAAACTTTAATATAGCAATAGTACGTTTTGGGAATATAAATAAGGATAGTCCAATAAAAAGCGAAACCCACCCAATAAGAGTAATAATAAGTTTCCAGTTTGGTTCCCAAATATTATGGAATAAAATATTTAACAAACCAATAATTATAGCAACAAATGATGAGATGATTAAAAATTTCTCATCGTTAAGATCATTAAAAATTTGTTTGATGCGTTTGGGATTAAAACTTAATATTAAAAAAAATATAATGAGATACCATCCCCAAAACTTTGCTAAAAAAATTGAATTATCCATGTTGTATTATGTTTTTTCGTGTAGTACTAAAAAAGGTATTTCGGTATGATAACTTATGGCTTCAACCTTTGAATTAAATAAGATTTGCTGAAAATAATTAAGATTTTTTGCTACCATGCAAATCATATTTATATTTCTACTTTCTACAAAGCATTGCACGGCATCCTCTACTTTTTTATTGGTTAAATAATGAAAACTATGTGGTAAAGGACTAAAATAATCCTCTAATAACTCTTTGCTTTTATTTTGGTCGCTATTCAAATTAGTTTTCTTTTTACTTATATGAAGAATTCTTAATGTTGATTTACATTTTTCTAAAATTTCAGAAAGAGGATCTAGTATTTCAATATTATAGGTTAGTGAAAAATCAGTGGGAAATGCTATTTCGTTTAGTTTAACAAACTGAGCATCTTCCGGGACAACTAAGGTAGTACATTTTACTTTGGTAATAACATCGCCAGTATTACTACCAACAATAATTTCTTTCAAACCAGAAGCACCTTTAGTGCCCATAACAATACAATCTATCTTTTTCTCTTCAACATGTTTTCTTACCGATTCTATAAAGAAATTATAATCAAAAAGTGTATAAAATCTGTGTTTTTTATTAGGTAAGAAACCTTTTCCAATACGCTTTAAAATATTTCGGAGCTGTTTTTTTGCTGGACTGGTGTAAACATCTACTAAAACATCTTGCGTAGCGATATATGGTGAATCGTTAACTATAACATTGCTTAATCTGTTTACATGGAGCAAATAAAAATTGCAGGTTTCTTTTTCAAAAAAACTAATAGCATATTTAATGGCATTCCATGAATTTTCAGAAAAATCGGTGGGTAATAATATATTTTTCATTTAACAGCATCTTTACATGTACCAATTTAAAGCGAAGTTGTTAAATGTAAAATGATATTAATCATTTTACAAAAATGAGAACTATAGCTAAATGATGCTTTTTAATTTTTGAATATCTACCACCTTAATATTTCTGCCCTCTGCTTTTATAATTCCTTGTTTTTTAAACTCGGTTAGCGCCCTTATTAATGTTTCGGTAGCAATTCCTGCAACACTGGCCAAATCGTTTCTGGAAATTTTTATGGGATCGTCTGGTTTCCGATTTATTTTTTCGGCAAATTTTAAAATAGTAGCTGCCGTTTTTCTGTTAACCGTACCATAGGCCATTTGCAAAAGTTGTTCTTTAACTACAGACAAATCATCTGTTAAAAGTTCTATAATCTCTATAAGAACTTTATGGTTTTTACTTAAAATATCCTTAAAATCAATAATTGAAACCCCTAAGAGTTTAGTATCTGCTAAAGCTGCTGCCGTTTCCTGGTGTGGTGTATTATGTGTAAAGGATGTGTAACCAAATAAATCATCTTCTTTGTATAATGCGGTTACCAATTCTTTTCCTTGTTCATCTATTCTATAACATTTTACAGCGCCAAGATTAATTAGGTATATATAATTAGAATGATCCCCTTCATAATAAATAACATCTTCTGTTTTAAATGAGAATTCATTGCCATAATCATCAAAGAAAATTTTTAAATCGTTAAGTGTTTTTATTTCATTTTCATTGGTTAAAATTGGATCACTCTGTTGATTTTTCTTTAATTCTTGTAAAATGGAAACTTTTGCTAAACGGCTCTCAATAGCGCTAATAAGTTCATCTTCCGAAAAGGGTTTGGTTATATAATCGTCTGCACCTAAATTCATACCTTTTCTAACATCGCTACGCTCGGTTTTAGCAGATAAAAAAATAAAAGGGATATATTTTGTGAGTTTACTTTTCGAAAGGATTTTAAAGGCGCCGTAACCATCCATTTCGGGCATCATGATATCACATACTATGATATCAGGTTGATGCTTTTTAGCCAATGCTACACCTGTTTTTCCATTTGAAGCTGTAATAACATTATAGCTAGATAATTCTAGAAGTTCTGCTGTGTTTTCTCTTAAAACGGAATCATCTTCTATAAGTAAAACTGTTTTCATGGCGCTGCTATATTAGGAAACGTTATAATAAAAGTTGAACCTATATGTTCTTCACTCTCAAAAGATATAGTACCGCCTAAGTTCTCCAAATGGCTTTTAGCAATATTTAAACCAATACCAGTACCTTGAGTGTTCATTACATTTTCTGCTCTAAAATACCGCTCAAAAATACTTTTTTGATCGTTTTTTGGAATTCCTATTCCTTCATCTTTAACCGTGAGCGTAGTAAACTTATTGTTTTGCTTAATTTGTAAATCGATAACGGTACCTTCAGGAGAATATTTAATGGCATTATGCAATAAATTTGAGAATATTAATTGAATAGTTTTCCCGTCTTGATAGAGCGATAAATCATCAATGTTTTCTGGATAGTTTATTTTCTGTCCTTCTTTTAAAAGCATATTGGCATTATAAACCACCTCATTAACCACCTTACTAAGTTTAAAATGAGTAAACTTATAGTTTACTTTTCCTGTTTCTATTTTTTCAACAGATAAAAAATCGTTTAGAATGTTGTCTAAAAAATGAACTTTATCGGTAATGGTTTTTATATGCTTATCGCGCTTTTCTTGCTGTTCGGTTAATTGATATTTACTAAGTAGCTGGCTAGATGTTAAAATACCACTTAAAGGTGTCTTAAATTCATGAGAGACTAAAGACAAAAATTTTGTTTTTAGCTCATTGAGTTCTTTTTCTTTACTTAGCGCAATTTTAAGTTGTTGTGTTCTTTCTTCTACTTTGTTTTCAAGTTTGACTGTGTAATTTTTTCGTTCTGTAATATCTAAAATGATGGCAACGAAAACCTCCCGTTCTCCTAAATTTGATAGTTGTAAATGAACTTCAACAGGATACTCGGTACCATCTTTCCTTCGTTGAACCGATTCAATCTCTAATTTTTCAACATTCTTACCAAATAAAACATCTATAGTATTTCTAAATTCAACTTCATTCTTAAATAGTGTTATATCAATTGGTGTCATATTAATTAATTCTTGCATAGTATATCCAAGACTCTTTTGGGCGCCAAAATTAACATTAATAAACTTTAATGTTTCGGCATCAAAAACATGAATTTCATTTAAAGATTCATCAAAAATGGTTGCTAAATGGTGGTGCTCATCTTCAATACTTTTTTTTAGTGTCACATCATTTTGTACCCCTATAAAATTTGTAACCGTTCCGTATGAATCCGTTATTGGAAAAATATATAAATCGTTCCAAAACATAGTGCCATCTTTCTTATAATTACGAAGCGTAGCTTGACAACTTTCGCCTTTTTCTATGGCTTCTCTTAACTTTTTAAGCGGTGCTTGATCTCTATCTTTTCCTTGCAAAAACCGGCAGTTATGATTAAGAATTTCTGCATCCGAATACCCTGTAAGACTTTGAAATGCTGAATTATAATAGATTACTGGATTATCATGTTTTAAAGCATCTGTAATAATAATGCCGTTGCTTGCAGATTGCAGAGCTTTGGTACGTAACATAAGGGTTCTCTGAGTCTCTTTTTTTTCAGAAACATCCTTAATCAAAACCATAACATAAGTTTTATTATAGATGGAAAAGGGATTTAATTCAACCTCTATTGGAAAAATAGTAGCGTTTTCTTTTAAACCATAAATATCAGTAGCCTCGCCCAATTTTCGGCGTTTACCTCTTTGAATAAATTTTTCAAAATACGTTGAAATACTATCATGATAATTTGATGGAATAAGCAAGTTTAACTCCCTGCCAATAAACGCCTTTTTTGTATAGCCAAAAATAGCAACCGCAGCTGTATTAACTTCCATGATTTTTTGGTGATTATCAACAATAATCACAGCTTCAGAAACAGTTTCTAAAAGAATGTTGAATATTTCTTGGTCTTGCTGGAACATAAAAAAATTATGTTTATAAATGGCACTTAAAAGTACGAAAAAATGGTCATTGGTTATACTGATTTATATCATATAAAGTCAAACAAAAATTATGTAACTTTAATTCGTGAAATTTTTGGTGAAAATGAAAACAAAAAAGAAAATGACGCTCAAGTTTTACCAAAACCTTGGTAAGCTATTTTATGCCATAGCAGCAGCAGATAAGGAGGTAAGGGACGAGGAGTTTGATAAGCTAAAAGAATTAGTAAAAAAACAGTGGTTGGAAGTTGATATTATTGAAGACACGTATAATACAGATGCGGCATACCAAATAGAAATTATTTTTGATTGGTTGAATGAAGCAGACAAATTAGACGCTAAAGCCTGTTACAATGCTTTTACAAATTATAAAAAGGAACAGCCACATTTATTTACAGCCAACATAAAAAAACTAATATTAAAAACGGCTCATGCCATTGCAGCTTCCTTTTCGGGGTTAAATAAATCAGAATTAATTATACTTGCCAAACTCGATATTGAGTTAAAAAAATAGATTTTTATGAAGACTAACTTTAATACAATAATAAATTCAAAATTACCTGTTTTAGTTGATTTTTATGCCGACTGGTGTGGTCCTTGTAAAATGTTGGCTCCTATTTTAAAAGATGTAAAAGAAGCACTTGAGGATGGAATAAAAATTATAAAAATTGATGTGGATAAAAATCAACCTCTAGCAGTAAAATATCAAGTTAGAGGTGTGCCCACCATGATACTTTTTAAAAACGGGGAACAAGTTTGGAGACAATCTGGAGTACTTCAAAAAAACGATATTATTTCAATTATAAAACAGTATATATAAACTGTTTCTTGCTGATGGATGTCATTTTATAATTGTGCTAAGCATCCTATTTTTAGAATATTATTATTATAAAATATTCAATCATGAAAAAAGCACTAATTACACTATTATTAATTCCTGTTTTTGCTTTAGCTCAAACAAATGAAGCACTAGATTTTATAGCCCCTTTTAATGATGGTGTTGCAGCCATTAAGAAAGACAATTCGTGGGGATTTATAAATAACAAAGGCGCTATTATCATAGATTTTAGGGATGATTTGGTTTTAACTGAAACCGATTATGGCAGCTATCCTGTTTTTAAAAATAATCGATGTTTAATTTCAGAAAAAAAAGATGGGATTCTATATTTTGGATATATTGATAAAACAGGCAAAAAAGTCATCCAAACAAAGTTCTTAAATGCTTTAAATTTTAATGATAATGAAACCATAGCATTAGAATTGATTAAAGAAGAACTTGGGGAAAATGATGTATTAGGTAAAAAGGTAGTTAATTATAGATATTACGAAGTCATCATAGACACTAATGGAGCTATTAAAAGTTATTTAAATCCAGAAGGTATTAATATTGTTTTAGACAAAGATTTTCTTAAAAACCCTCCAAAAATAACATCTAAACGTATTTCAGATGATTTAGTTGCTACACCAAACAAGAATAACAAATGGGTTATTAAATCTATAAAATGAAAGCCAATTTAAATTTAGGAAGCGTATCTGGAATTAAAATTAAGGTACACTGGACCTTCTTTTTTTTAATAGCGTGGATTGTTTTTAGTGAATTAAAACGTGGAGGAACTAATGAAAGTATCTTGTTTAATGTTGCACTGGTTTTAGCCGCTTTTGCATGTGTTGTTTTACATGAATTAGGGCATGCCTTAACCGCTAAACGTTTTGGCATAGACACTAAAAAAATAACCTTGCTCCCAATTGGTGGTGTTGCAAGTTTAGAGCGTATTCAATATCTTCAAACAATTAAGTGACGAGCAGGGTTTATCCCTTTTGGTGGTAACTCACGACGAAGGTTTTGCAAAAAACCGATGGTATTATACAAATGGCAGATGGAGAAATTTTAGTATAAACATGGTAAATGATTTAAATCATGTTTTTTGTCCTTTAAACGTGTTAACTTTCTGATTAAATTTATGATTAAATGGCTTTTATAGATTACTATAAAATATTAGGAATTACAAAAACGGCGTCCGAAGCGGATATCAAAAAAGCCTATAGAAAATTAGCGCGTAAATATCATCCAGATTTAAACCCCAATGATAAAATTGCTGAAAAAAAATTCAAAGAAATCAATGAGGCTAATGAAGTTTTAAGTAATCCTGAAAACAGAAAAAAATACGACCAATATGGTGAGCATTGGCAACATGCTGAGGAATATGAAAAAGCACATCAACAAAAACAATATCAAAAAACTTATAGCGGAGGAACTGGCGGACATAACGAAGAAGCCTTTTCTGATTTTTTTGAAAACATGTTTGGTGGTGCAGCATCACGCTCTGGAAGTAGACAAGTAAAATTTAGAGGACAAGACTTTAACGCAGCATTACATCTCGACTTAAAAGATGTTTACACCACCCATAAGCGGACTTTAACAGTAAACAAGAAAAACATTAGAATTACTATTCCTGCTGGAGTAGAAAATGGACAAATCATCAAAATAAAAGGTCATGGAGGGAAAGGTGTTAATGGTGGGCCAAATGGCGATTTATACATTGAGTTTTCTATTGTAAACCATTCAATATTTAAAAGAGATAAGGATAATCTTTACGTTACTATAGATTTAGACTTATATAAAGCCCTTCTAGGAGGCGAACTTATGGTAGATACGTTTAATGGGAAAGTTAAACTCAATATTAAACCTGAAACACAAAATGGTACAAAGGTCAAACTAAAAGGAAAAGGATTTCCAAAGTATAAAAAAGAAGGTGAATTTGGAGACTTGTACATAATCTATCAAATTAAATTGCCTACTAAACTTTCAAATAAAGAAAAAGAATTAATTAAACAGTTACAAACACAACGTTCATAATGGAAACTAGAGATTTAATACCAATAGAATTAGTTTGCGAGCATTACAAAGTTCCTGTTTCTTTTATAAACGCATTGCATGAATGTCAACTCATAGAATTAACTGTTGAAAAGGATAATTTGCTTATTCGCAAAACACAAGTAATAGAAGTTGAAAAAATTATACGTTTACATTATGATTTAAAAATAAATATTGAAGGGATTGATGCTATTTACAACCTATTAGAACAAGTAAATGCTTTGAGAAAAGAAATTACAACCTTGCATAATAGGTTGCGATTGTATGAAGATTTATAAATAATTAACATGGAACAAATAAATAAGTGGATTATTGAAAACCCAACTGCTTTTAGTATAATTAAGTACGTACTTCTTGTTGCTTTTGTGCTTATTTTAATTCAACTAACAAGGCGGTTTTTGCAACAAAAAGTAACGGATACAGGGGCACGATATAAGTCTCAAAAAGGCATAGAGATTATAGGTTATATTGTTTTAATATTTCTATCCTTCTCATACTTCACGGGCAATATTAAAGATTTTACTCTAGCTATTGGTCTATTTACAGCAGGCATTGCTTTTACCTTACAAGAACTTATATTAAGTATTGCGGGTTCACTCTACATATTTATTGTTAAAGTATATAAACCAGGCGATAGAATAGAAATTAACGGTATTAAAGGCGATGTTATTGATGTAGATAGTATTTACACCACCATGATGGAAATTGGGCAATGGGTAAGCAGTGATAATTACAGTGGTCGTATTGTAAAACTAAGTAATGCCTTTGTATTTAAAGGGCCTATTATAACTATTCTCAAGATTTCCCTTTTATATGGGACGAATTTAATTTACCAATTAAATATGGGTCGGATGTGGAGTTAGCCAAATCTATTGTCATTAAAATTGCTTCAGATACGCTTTCAGAATATACTGCAAATTCAAAATCTAGGTGGAATGAAATAGTTAATAAATATTACATTGAAGATGCTATAGTAGATCCAACGCTTGCTATTACATTAACCGATAATTGGATTCAATTTAACCTAAGATATATTGTTGATTATAAAAAAAGACGATTTACAAAACATCTTTTAAATGATAGAATACGGGAGGAAGTTGAAAAAACAAATGGCAAAGTTGCTTTGGCATCAACAACTTTAGAGCTTATTAAAATACCAGAAATTAAGGTGAACATGAAAGAGGGATTTTAAAATCTTCTTTTTTAAGTACTTGACAAAAATTAATTTTGAGAAATAAACCACTCGCCATTTTCAGGATAACAAAGACCTCACAGGTTTTAAAAACCTGTGAGGTCTACCTAAAGAAAAAGCCCTAATATGCTACATGTATGTAGTTTATAATTCTATTCTAAATCTTTATCATGTACTAAACCTTCTTTTATATAACTGTATAAATAAAAAATTAAACTTGATTGATGGAGGTAATTATAGCAAATATGAAAGATAAAACTCATGAGTATAGGGTTAGCTCAGGAAATAAAATGGAACTTTATTTTGCCATTCTTTGTGGCGTATTCCTTCTCGTAGGTTTTATTATTCAAAAACTAACAAGTTTGTCAAACTGGTTTTTTTTATCAAGTTATATCATCTCATATTTTTTTGGAAGCTACTTTATAACCATTGAAGCATATAAAAAAATCATTAAAGGTGGTTTTGACATCGATTTTTTGATGATTGCAGCAGCGGCAGGGGCTTTCTATATAAATAAATGGGCAGAAGGGGCATTGCTTTTATTCCTATTCAGTTTAGGACATGCTTTAGAGCATTTCGCCATGAATAAAGCTAAAAAATCTATTGAAGCTTTAGGCAAATTATCTCCAAAAACAGCACTAATAAAGAAACATGATAAGCTTGAAGAAATACCTATAAAAAATCTATGTATAAATGATGTTATTGTTGTAAAACCAAATACTAAAATTGCTGCAGACGGTGTTATTATTAGCGGTAGTAGCAGTATTAATCAAGCTCCGATAACTGGAGAAAGTATTCCTGTTGATAAGGTCTTTATAGATAACAAATATCATTTACCAAAGTTTAAAGACATTGATAAAAAACACATCGTATTTACCGGTACCATTAACGGCGATAATAGCATTGAAGTTTTAGTTCTTAAACTAAGTAAAGATTCTACGGTTTCCAGATTAATTAAAATGGTAAGTGAAGTAGAAACGCAAAAATCGCCTACGCAAAGACTCACCAAAAAGTTCGAAAAATGGTACGTCCCATTAGTTATTTTGGTGGTTTCTTTATTATGCTTTGCTTATTTGTTAATTGATGAAAGTTTCAATAGAAGCTTATATCGTGCTATTACAATATTAGTGGCAGCAAGTCCTTGTGCCTTGGCCATTTCAACACCTAGTGCTGTACTCAGTGGTATTGCAAGAGCAGCTCAAAAAGGGGTGCTTATTAAAGGTGGAAGAGCTTTAGAAGATTTAGGTGAAATCACGACCATTGCATTTGATAAAACAGGTACGCTAACCGAAGGAAAACCAAAGCTAACACACATTATTCCGCTAAACAATTTTGATGAAAACGAGTTTATTGAGTTAGTTCTTGAAGTGGAAAGCTTAAGTAATCACCCACTTGCAAAGGCCATAGCAAAGGATATAAAAACACATTATAACATTGAACCTCAAAATAAAGCATCCAACGCTAATGCTATTCAAGGAAAGGGAATACGTGCCATTTATAATGGCAATAACGTTTATATAGGAAATGTAAAGTTGATGGAAGATTCAGGCATAAATGTAGAACCAAGCATTATTTCTAAAATGGTTAATCTTTTGGAAAATGGACACACAGTCATGATTGTAGCTTATAAGGATAAAATTATAGGATTGATAAGTGTGATGGATTTACCTCGCAAAACAGCAGCAGCTACGCTAAAACGACTAAAAGAAATTGGAATTAAACACATGGTTATGCTTACAGGCGATCATCAAAATGTTGGTGATGCTATTGCAAAACAAATAGGTTTGACAGAAGCGAAAGGAAATTTGTTGCCAGAGGACAAAGTCGCTGCCATTAAAATATTAATTAAAAGAGATAAAAAAATCGCCATGGTTGGAGATGGTGTAAATGATGCACCAGCTATGGCATTAAGTACCGTAAGTGTAGCAATGGGTGCAGCAGGTAGCGATGTTGCCTTAGAAACTGCCGATGTTGCTTTAATGTCTGATAAAATTGAGAACTTACCTTTTGTTATAGGATTGAGCAGAGCATCTAAACGGATAATAAAACAAAATATTTGGATAAGTTTAGGCGTAGTCACATTGTTAGTCCCTGTAACTATTTTAGGGCTTACAAATATAGGTTTAGCCGTTACTTTTCATGAGGGTTCTACTATTATTGTAGTGCTTAATGCTTTGAGATTACTTCGTTTTAAGATGGATTAATATTGATTAAATTCATTAAATTAGTAATAGAAATCCGTTTTATAACCTAAAACTGACTTCCCTCATATATAATTTTGAAAACATCATTTATATTTATAGAAATACAAAAAAAACAGCATGCGAACCTTCAAATACTTCAATATTGCCGATTGGTTTTCATTTTACCGAATATTTGCTGCGCCATTTTTACTGCTACTTATTTGGTTAGATTTACGGCTTGTTTTTACATGGCTTCTTTTAATAAGCTACTCCACTGATGCCATTGATGGTTATTTAGCAAGAAAATTAAAAATAACGAGTCCCAGAGGCTCACAACTGGATTCTTTTGGTGATCAAATCACTCTTATTGTTGGATTAATTGGGTTATTTTACTTCGAAACTAGCTTTATTAGAGCAAACCTTATCCTAATAATTATTGCATTTGTTCCATATATCTTACAAATGCTAATAGCCTACATTAAATACGCAAAAGCAACAGCCTTTCACACCTATTTAGCCAAACTTTCGGCAATGTTTCAAAGTCTATTTATATTATGGTCGCTATTCTTTAACCCAGAATATGCTTTGTTTTACATCATGATTATAATTGGCTTATTGGAAACCTTTGAAGAAATCACACTAATTTTCATGTATGATAATTGGGCTTCCGATGTAAAAGGTATTTATTGGGCGATGCGAGATAAAAGACGCTTAAAAAATAAGAATCATTAATACACGTGTTCTATTATGCGCAGCTATTCTATATTTACTATTTTGCTTTTATGCTTATTGATATTTTTGGTAGATATTATTGCCTTTTATTGGTTGCAATCTGTCACCGTATTGTTGTCCTCCAGTTTTTTTAAGTTCCTAATAAATATACTGTTTTGGATATTTACAACAGGTTTAATAACAGCTATAATAGTACTTAAAATAAAACTAGATGATATAAACCCAAGACGTAAGCACATGCTAATTTCGTCGTTATACGGGCTTACCGTTTCGTCTTTTATTCCTAAAATATTATTTGTAATTATTATTTCTATACTGTTCTTAACCAACCATGTTTTTTCAGAAAAGGAATCCATTTTAATAATTCCGTTATTAGGATTGTTTTCTGGGTTTATACCATTTTTAACTATAGTCTATGCGATCTTTAAAGCAGTATATCACTTTAAAATTCATCGTCATAAAATAAGTTTTAAACATTTACCTAAGTCGTTTAATGGATTAAAAATTGTGCAAATATCCGATTTGCATTTAGGGAGCTTTAATTACCGATATAAAACTTTGGAGCAAGCAGTAAAGTTGATTAATAATTTAAAACCAGACCTTATTTTTTTTACTGGAGATTTGGTAAACAACTATGCTTGGGAATTACGGGGCTGGGACAAAGTATTTGTAAAGTTAACTGCTAATATTAATAAATACGCCGTTTTAGGAAATCATGATTATGGTGATTATAGTGATTGGGAAAATAAAGTTGACAAGCAAAAAAATTTTAATGCTATAGAAAAGTTTTACCAAAATACTGGCTTTAAGCTTTTACGAAACACATCAGATACTATTAAAATCAACAATGAAAACATCTCTATTCTTGGTGTCGAGAATTGGGGAAATCCACCTTTTAAACAATATGGCGACTTAAAAAAGGCTATAATATCTTCACAAGATGTTGCTTTTAAGATTTTGTTAAGTCACGATCCAAGCCATTGGCAGGAAGAAGTAATTGAAAAAACAGATGTTGCTCTTACGCTTTCTGGTCACACACATGGCATGCAAGCTGGAATAAATTTAGGAAAAAAACAATGGAGTCCTATAAAATATAAGTTTAAGCATTGGGCAGGATTATATAAATTAGAGCAACAATACCTATATGTTAATAGAGGCTTGGGCTGGTTGGGGTTTCCTGGCAGGTTAGGTATGCGCCCAGAGATTACTTTTATGCAACTTAAATGCAGTAGTTCTGCTTCAAATTAATTTAAACTGACTAATATCATTTGCTATTTCCTGACTATAAAATAAATTAGAGCTTAAATCAAATATTTGGTTTTTATACATCACTTTTAAATATCTACTTTCTAACTTTAATATCAGATAGTTATGATTCTTAAACTCGGAAAATCTAAATGCAAAACGCTACTAAGTAATAATTACATAGGTCATTTGGCATATATTTATAAAAATAGACCTTTTGTAATACCAATTACTTATTATTATGATGATAGCACTAACGCTTTATTAGGCTATTCGGGTAACGGGCATAAAATAGATGCTTTACGACTTAATAATGGTGTGTCAGTTGAAGTTGCTGAGATTGATTCTGTAAATACCTGGAAATCTTTGGTAGTGCAAGGTACTTTTCGCGAATTTGAAGGCTGTTCAGCTAAGATTAACTTGCACAAATTTTCTGAAGGTGTAAAAGAAATTATCAAAAAAAAAGAAGGAAAGTCTTTAAAATATTTAAGTGAATTTTCAAGTAAAATATTTAAAGAAGGACCACCAATTGTTTTTAAAATTGATATTGAAGAACTAACGGGGAGAGAAAGAAAATAATAACTTTATTTTATTTCTCAATTTTCTAGTAAAGCTACTTTTGAAGCCATACCAATTGTTTAAAGTATGCATATTCATGAAATTACCGAGAAGATGTGTGATTCTAAAGAAGGACGACATCTCAAACTACGCTTTGAAAGCAAATAAAAACAAACGCATTAATCCTACTATTATGACAAATATCATTTCATAAAATAATGTAGCAGCATACATTTATTAAGTTAAAAAACGCTATTATGAAAACTATACTATATGCCACAGATTGCACCAAAAAAGATGCTTGTTCGTTAAAGTACGCCTATCGTTTTAGTTCTATCCTGAAAGCAGAATTACATATTTTACACGTTTACGATTTTCCTTCAACTTACCATTCAACTATTCAGCCTTTAGAGCCTTTGAAAAAAAGAATGCATAAAGAGCGCATAGAACTTGTAGAAAAATACTGTGCAAAACATCTTCAAAATGAATTTTACCATAAAACTATTACTACTCATGTGGTTGAAAACAATTCCATTTCTGAGAGTATTTCGCGCCTTTCTAAAATATTAAGCCCAGATTTAATTATTATAGGCATGAAAGATAACCATAGTAATAGAGGTTATTTTTCTGGTAATATAGCTGATTCATTACTAGGTAAAATTGAAGTACCATTATTAATTGTACCAAATGATATGACCTATAAGGTTATTTCAACTATAGTATATGCTACTGATTTTGAGCAAGAAGATATTTTATCAATTCAAAAACTTATAGAAATAGCAAGCCCTTTTGAAGCACTTATAGAAATTGTACATGTTTATGAAATGGATAAATACATAGCACGAGAAAACATGGAAAAATTTAAAAATACACTATTAAAACAGGTTTCATATCCAGAAATAACGTTTAGAAATATAGTGTCTAGTAAAACAAAATCGGGTTTATTAAGTGTTTTAAATAATGAAAAAGCGAGTATGTTGGCCATGTTAGAACGTAAACATAATTGGGGGCTTAATAACTTGTTTCATAAAGATTTAGTGAAAGATATGGAAGCTAATGTAGAGATACCAATACTTGCATTTAATAAACATAGTACTAAAATTAAACTTCAAAATGCAAACGCATATAACACCAAAAATGTACTAGCATATTGAATCAATAGTGTCCGATTAAAATTTGTAAGATAGTCCGAACGATAGATTGGGTATAGGCTAAAAGATTTTTTTGAGATATGCCCCTTACTTTTACAACAAGTAAAAAATCAAAAGCTTTCTGAAATGACAAATCTATTGTAAATTGATTATCAATGAGTTAAAATCAAGTCTTGATTCTATATTCTATCAGCGCAGCGGTCTTGATTCTTTTGTCGGACAATAATGATATTGAATAAGTTATCAAAATCAAAAAAGTAATTAATATTAACCTAACTGATTG